>NZ_JSZE01000209.1 GCF_000802365.1 Xanthomonas cannabis pv. cannabis | reverse complement strand
TCGATATATCGTTTCGGCATCCTTCGATATATCGAATAAGACCGAGCTTGCGCCAATCCGGCTCTCCAGATGATCTCGATCCGTCTCCGCCCGCCGCACGTGGCCGCGCGGCGGGCGGGCGGGCGCGTCCGCTGGAGCACGGCGATCTGCGCCTGCTGTTGCTGGCGCTGATCGACGAGCGCCCGCGCCATGGCTACGAGTTGATGCGGCAGATCGCCGCGCTGTTCAAAGGGCTGTACACCCCAAGTGCCGGCGCGATCTATCCCGCGCTGGCGCAGCTGGAAACCGATGGCTGGGTACGGACCTCGCTGGATGACGGCCGCAAGCGCTATCAGGTCACCGATGTCGGCCGGGAGCATGTCGCGCAGCAACGCGATGCCCTCGACGCAGCGCTGGCACGCACGCATCGGCGCGCACGCGAATTGATCAAGGCGCAGACGCCGGCGCCGATTCGCGATGCGATTCACCGCATCAAGCACGGCCTGTTTGCACGGCACGGACAGTGGAGCGAAGCAGAAACTGCCCGCATTGCGGCGTTACTCAACGCCGCCGCCGACGGCATGGAGCGCGATGACGGCTGAGCGGGTGTGCTTGGCGACTACAAACATGTCATTGCGGCTGCGTCACTACGACAGGTTGCTTGCTGATGCGAGTGGCGTGCAGGAGTGGCGGTGAATGCGCCGTTTGCGAGTTTCATCACTCTGCAAATTTGCCACGGCGATCGTGTCTCTTTGCAGTGGCTTGAAGCCCCTCTCCCTTCGGGAGAGGGGTTGGGGTGAGGGTACGGACGAAGCCACGCGTTATTGCAACTGCACGGGGCTTCGCTCGTACCTCATCCGCCCGATGGGAGAAGGAATCGCTAACAGCCGCTGCCCATCACTGGTTACTACCTGTTTGTTACCTCGTTTTGCTCCTGACCTCCCACCTCCACCGCCACGCAACTGCAACGTATCTCCAGGAACTGCACCCCATGGCACCGCATACCAGCACCCAAATCCGTCGCGACCCGCGCCTGCGCTCCGTACAGGTGGTGCGCTGCGAGTCGATCACGCCACAAATGCGCCGCATTGTCTTTGGTGGCAGCGAGCTTGCCGGCTTCCAGAGCGACGCACCGGACGATCACGTCAAACTGTTTTTCCCCAATGCCGACGGCGCGTTCGTACTGCCGACCATGACACCGGAAGGACCGCGTTACGCCGACGGCGCCCTGCCCTCGCCCGGCCGCGACTACACGCCGCGCCTGTTCGACCCGCAAACCGGCGAGCTCAGCATCGATTTTGTGTTGCACGGTGACGGGGTAGCCTCCGATTGGGCCGCCCAGGCGCAGCCAGGCGACGAACTGCGCATTGGCGGCCCACGCGGCTCGTTCCTGGTGGCCGATGACTTCGATCGTTATGTATTGATCGGCGATGAAACCGCA
>NZ_JSZE01000208.1 GCF_000802365.1 Xanthomonas cannabis pv. cannabis | reverse complement strand
CAAGAAAGCAATTGGCGGCATGACGCCGTCCGCTTATGCCCAACATCTGGCAAACACCGATATCATCAACCCCGGACTCTAAACCCGACCGCTACTCAGGGCGGGGGGACGTCGCGACATCACCCATGCACCCGAGCCGCAGATCGATCCGACATGGATGACCTGACCGCGCTGGAGACCTGGGCCGCACCGCTGCTGGCGCGCCTGCAAGAGGGCGAGCGGCGCAAGCTGGCACGCAAGATCGGCACCGCGTTGCGGCGCTCGCAAAGCCAGCGCATCGGTAAGCAGCAAGCACCGGACGGCACTCCCTACGCACCACGCAAGCAGCAACTGCGGGATAAGGCGGGCAGAGTCAAACGCAAGAAGATGTTTGCCAAGCTGCGGCAGGCCAAGTACTTCAAGGTCAGCGCCAGCCCTAACCACGTGAGCGTGGGATTCATGGGACGCGTTTCCCGCATCGCACGCGTGCATCAGGAGGGCCTAAGTGAGCAGGTGCGGCCAAGTGGCCCGAGGGCGCGTTACGAAAAACGCATGTTATTGGGTTTTACCAAAGAAGATCGTCACATCACAGAAAACATAATCCTAAGTCACTTTGGGGATGGCTAGTCTCAATAAGACCCCTGTCACTTACATGATCTGTGCGGCTCAACTGATTTTCGCGAAGAAAAACGCTGCCAAACGAAGTGGCCTCCATTGCTCCATCCCGCCTGAATTGTAGTCTCGGCTGTGAGTGACTAGCTGTTTAAGAGACTTCCCACGCACCCCACGCCACGCAAATCGAACGGAGAAATAATGAGCACTTCACCGAACTCAACCTCAGCTACTGCACGAAATAAATTTCTGTTAGCTGGTGCCTTGCTAGCCACGGCATTCGCCGGCGCAGCTTCTGCAAGAGACATAGGTTTGTTCTGGCAAGCAAGCGAGATGACCTCATACAACGCGAATGGTCCATCCAGATCTGAGATTTGGAGCAACCAATGGAAGTATGGATATGCCAGGTGCAAGAGCGGCTTTCCACAAACAAAGTCAGTACGTCTCGGAAGGACGAGTGCAGGTTGGATCGGGTCAGGTAAATTTAATGTCACTGGCGAGTGGATTTGTGTAGACAGGTAATCATATTTTCTGAATTCACAATCAATCGATCGTGGCAAATGCTTGCACTGATTTGCAGTAGTTAAAATGCAACTCCTTTAGTTCAGATCGCCTTGTAGAGCAGCGCTCTACAAAGCATTTGCATTGGTCTGAACGACCCGATGGGGAACCCTACCTGGATTCCCCATTGGTGCCACTATGGCTTCTTTCACTGCAGTTGACCTCTCTAAGCTGCAGGCGCCGGATTTGATCGAGGCGCTGGACTTCGAGACGATCTTCGCTGAGGCACTTTGATACGCCCAGGGTTCCGTAGACACTCAAGACCCTCGTTGCGCGTAGCGCCGTTCAAACTCTACAGGGGACAAGTCGCCAGTTGAACCGTGGCGGCGGTTGGGGTTGTAGAACATCTCGAT
>NZ_JSZE01000207.1 GCF_000802365.1 Xanthomonas cannabis pv. cannabis | reverse complement strand
CCCAAGAAAGCAATTGGCGGCATGACGCCGTCCGCTTATGCCCAACATCTGGCAAACACCGATATCATTAACCCCGGACTCTAAACGCGGCCGCTACTCAGGGCGGGGGGACGTCGCCAGAGAAACGTTATAACTCAATTAATCCCAATATTATTGCCTTCACGACTGCATGAGCTCGATTTTCAGAATAAAGTTTCTCTCTTGCAGTTTCCGTGTAAAAATCCACGCTTTTCTTTGAAATTTCTAGTATTTGCGCTATCTCAGCGGCTGTTTTACCCTTCGCAATCCAGGTCAACACATCCACCTCTCTGGAAGATAACAGTGTCTTTCTGCGAGATGAAATTTCTTTCATCGATTGGCCAAATAGAATTTTCCTAGCCCTATGGTGAAAACATTGCGCAAGTATATATATTTCGGAAATTGATGAAATTAATCTTTCCTTTTCCGCCCGCCCCTGCGGCACAAGACTAATCGCAACTGATTCCCCAAACTCGGCTAAGAGAGGAAATGTAATTCCACTTGATAAACCAACGCCACGCGCCTCCATCATGACGCCCGCCTGCCTTTTACTTAATCTACTTAGATCTTTTATGTTGTCCCAGTCAACAAAACCTGATTTCGAAGATAACAATTCAATTACCGGATCAACAGTATCGTATTTTTCCCAGAAATAATACGACAACCAATCTTGGGGATAATTCGTTATTAAAAACCGCTGAGAATCAGACGCCAGATGGCTGTGAGATATGAGTGGACTTATTCGATGGATATTATAGGCGAAAAATCTTACGCCGTAGGCTAACAGGTACTTTTCGAACTTTTCTTGCAAGTCCTTTTTGTCGTTACAGGCTTCCACTTCCTCAATAAAACTTCGAATAAGATCATTTAGCATTCCAATCCTTATCTAGGTCGCGCAGCAGGTCTACTATTCAATTACAGTAGACGTCAAGATGCATGTATCTACCAAGTTGATAATTGCCACATCGTTGAGATAAGTCAATTCGAATTTACTTACTGTTTGTATAGTTGAATCGACATACTTTTAAGAGCCGGAAAAACTATTTGTCTCTGATTTATGCAACGACCATCCCAGTTCATTTTGCATAACATCACACAAAGAAAGAGGGCGAGAATCAATCTTAATCCGAGCAATAATCTGCCTCGCGGTTTAGACTGCCACCTCGGGAGGTATGGTTCCAGGAAGTATGTTACGAAAAACTCCCCTGCTCTACGCTTTTTTGAGTTTAGTACTTTCGCTTTATTAATGTGCACTGAGCAGACACGTATCGGATCGATTAATGCCAGTCGCGGATAGCGCTGGTATAGCTCAGTGCCTGACTCTGGCTGACGGGTCAAGAGCTCCGATCGGCTATTGAACAACCGACGTCCCCCCGCCCTGAGTAGCGGTCGGGTTTAGAGTCCGGGGTTGATGATATCGGTGTTTGCCAGATGTTGGGCATAAGCGGACGGCGTCATGCCGCCAATTGCTTTCTTGGGT
>NZ_JSZE01000206.1 GCF_000802365.1 Xanthomonas cannabis pv. cannabis | reverse complement strand
GTCCAGCACCATGCCAAGCCCCTTGACCGCCCAGAGCGATCCAGCGACCTTGGCGACCATCTTCATGCAGATCGACACCATCGCGGCCAGCACGCCCATCGAGAACATGGTACCGATACGGCCGCGGGGGTTCCGTCTTCGACCTGCTTGAGCACGGCGATAATCAAGGCTGTCGGTAAAACTCGACTTCTTTATGGGTTCTCCCCTGGATCAGTTTACGAAAATTCCGCCTATGGCTGCTGCTAATCTGCGCGGGGATTACCCACATGAGGGTAGTTACGCTCGGCCACCTGCTGGCGGTGTAGATCACGCCGGCCAACGAACAGGAACGAGCCCAAGTGCGATCGCTGGCGCAGGAAGCTCAGCATGTCACTGGCGAGATCGTGAAACTGGCGTCGTCGATCAAGGGCACATAGGCGAAGGACCGGCTGAAGCTGCGCAGGAGGAAGGCATTGAACTGCACGTCCTAAAAACTGCGCGAGGCGAATAAAGGCTTTGTATTGCTGCCGCGTCGCTGGGCTGTGGAGCGCAGCTTTGGTTGGGTCAATCGGTTTCGACGCCTGGCACGTTATTACGAACGCCTGCCGGAAACCCTGGCAGGACTCCACTTCGTCGTCTTCTCCATCCTCATGTTTGGATATGCTGCGTCTCTATTTTTAAAGTTCATAACACGCTTTAGGAACCGGTTGGCCGAGTTAAAGGGGAGGCCAAATGAAACCATTAAAATTCCCACCACACGATCAAATTGAATTACCCTCAACTCAATATGCTACCAATCAAACTAATAACTTCTAAACTCAGACATGCTGCATTCGGCGTAAATAACCTCACAACTATGTATCCGCGAATTTTCCTCACAGGCACTAAGTGCTGTGGCTTTAGCATCATCTGCTGATGGAGCGCCCTGAATTGTACTTCCGCCCCCATCTAAAGATCTTGCTACAGCAGCGCACTGGTTGTTGTAAATAAAACTAATTTTGCAATCTCTACCACCCAGATCAAGACACGACTTTAGTGCCAACTTCTTTGCCTCAGCCTTACTTTTTTGTTTAGAAGTGGCTCCTAGAACACCTAGCGAGCCATCCATAGCAAAGGCGCCCCAGCGCTTTCTCCATTCACCCGAGGGTTGCGGAGAACCGCCCGAATCTCCTCCTCCGATAGGAGCGCATCCGCTCGCTCCCTGGCCGCCGATCGGATAAAATCCTGGCGGACATTGTCCTTCAGCGTATGCAGCTCCAGTCATGAGCAGCAGACATAAAAAAGAATATGACGGGCGAAGATTCATATTAAGTCCTGAGGTCGCGGTGGGCAGCTTTATAACCAGGATCAGAATTTCCACCAGTCTGGGATCCGGAGGCTACCGTCCTGACATCACTAAGATTCTCTCGCCCCCTTTCATTGCTTACGTTTTGCTGAGGCACGTAAGAGCCAGGCGCCTGTCTCTGCGGCCCTGGCGATCCGCCAGCCGACGCCGCCCCACCAATCTGAGAATACGCCATGAAGCTACCCAAGGTACCTTGGAAGAAGAACGCGGCCATCGGAGGTGTCGTCAAGATCAGGAGCGTCAACAATACGCCCATCCCGCCGGTTTGCATGGCCTGGCTTGTGA
>NZ_JSZE01000205.1 GCF_000802365.1 Xanthomonas cannabis pv. cannabis | reverse complement strand
CTTGTCCAGATAGACCCGCGTCGGCTCTGTAAGGTCTACCTGACTCTCTCGCTGTGCGTGGGCGTCCTGCATCCTGTCGCCCATTGTCTTGCCGAACGCTGCCAACGCGTTGGCGCGATGTTCTGCCAGCACGCCATGCATGGTTTCGTGACCCAATACTTCTGTGAGGTGATCGATCCGCACACGGCCCTGCCAATCCTGAAACAGCGATCCACTGACGTTGAGCGTGCCCGCTTTTCCATCCTTGCCGTCCTGAAAGTGACCAGCGTTGTGTTGGCCATGCGAGACGGCGATGGCACCAATCTGCCCGTTCGCTATCGCATTCCCCAATAAGTTGGACAGGTACGGCGATTCGGAGATGGCTTGTCTGAGGGATGCCTCAGCCCCTTCGGGAAGGTTGGGGTCTTTGCGCATCTGCAACAGCAATGGCTCAATCCGTAGGTCAACTGGCGTCACGCATCACCTCCATCGATCTGGGCGCCATATACGCACTCGCGCTTTGTGCCACCGGCGGTGGTCTCGTAGATCAGCAAGGCAACCGAGAAGCCTTGCGCTCCGTCCTGGACGGCGCGCCAGTGCTGCCGCTGGGTGCCGCCCTGGAACGGCCGTTGCCCGCCACGCTTGTAACCCATGGCCTCAAGCTTGGCCGAGAGGTCGGCCGCATCCCAAACACATGCGGCATCGGGTACGCGCGTCGGGTCGTGTTTGTCTGGCAATCCGATCAGCATGTTGATAAAGGAAAATCCTTTTTTCTCCGGGCTATGCGATACATACAACGTATAGCCGTTCGCCAGAGGAAGGTTTCTCAGCACACGCCGTGACACCGCAAGATCCTTCGGCGGGTCGAATGTGATGCCTAGCATCTCCTCCATCCGCTTATGGCTCATGTCGCCGGGTTGTTCCAGTGACGCTGCAAATCTCAAAAGCCCGGCTTCAATCTGTTGGATGCTGAGGGTGGCTTCCTGCGTCATGGCGGTTTGCGCAGAACGCGCTGCGGGTGTGGGCGATGTTGCAGCGGGCAGATCACCCGCTTTCTCAGACGGCCGGGTGCACGCGCTGGGCAGCATCGAGGTTAGTGCCAAGCAAGGCAGCAGCGTGAATAAGCGAAAGCGGGTCATTGTTGTCTTGTATGCCGGCGCGGCGCGTCGATACAAGGCAAGGTACTCGCCCACGTCCAAACCGGCCAGCCCATCGATTGCAGGGCTGACACGCTGACAGAGACAGGCAGCGCTAGGGGGCGGTACTCAAATCCCCAAGCACATCATCCACCTGCTCGACCAGGTTCTGCAGGCAATGGGCCCATTGCTGCAGTGGAATCGTTGGCGTCCCCAGCGTGGCTTCGTCGCGGGTACGTGGTGTGGCCAGGGTAGCGAGCAGGCGCAGTTGATCGCGTACGCGCAGCAGGTGGTATTGCGTGCCTTCGGACATCCAGTAACCGGGTTCGTTGTGCATGCTGCTCTCCTTGCCGTGAGGCAGCTCCCGCTGCACAACGCAGCGGGATGCCGGGAGGCTAGAAACCGCACACAGCCGGCGGGCTTATTCCCCTTGCGGGTGTTGTATTCGCCGCCCTCCCGGCGTAGGAACGCCGAGCAGTGCCAAGCCAGATGGCCGAGCACAAAAAACCCACCAAAACTCGGAGGTGGGTACCGCTGTGTGGGGAGTTTCTAGGCTCCGGCTGGAAGTGTGCGTGTGGCGCAGGGCAGGGTCAAGCTGAGGTGACTGGCCGGGTGCAGAGAAGCCGCCTACATAAAAGAATTTTTTGGCTAAGCGCAGCACTGC
>NZ_JSZE01000204.1 GCF_000802365.1 Xanthomonas cannabis pv. cannabis | reverse complement strand
TCCGGACGCACTCATCGATCGGCGATGTCCCGCCAGCCGAGTTTGCCGCCCAATTCGCTCCCCCACCCAAAGCCGAATTCTCCAGTTCCGTTCGGACCTGATGTGGGGAGGAGGTCACGCGTATTGCGCGCGTGCACCAAGACGGTCTTACAGATCGGGTACGGCAGTGAGGTCCAATAGTGCGTTACGAAAAGCGAACGCTACTCGGATTGTCGAAAATAGATCGTGATCTTGTCGGAGGTTTTTTTTAGAACGTTACCTGAAGGGAAATATCTAAATCAGCAGCGCCTACCTTGGACTCTGCTGATTTTTTCAAAGCGCGGAAGTTACTCTACTTACAATAATTTCATTCACTTCAGTGTCAAACCTGCGTCTTTTATGGAGCTAATCTTCATAAAAGCCAAAGCACCGCATTGCCCCGGATTCGGTCCTGCATATGAAGCCGCCGCAACAATTCCCATGGCAGAATTACCAGCATGTACCGGCCCGCCGCTATCTCCAGAAAAGCAAGCTAATTCATTGCCCACAACCACAAGAAACGCACTCGAATCACAGTTTTCACCATTGCAGGCACCGGGTTTGAAACTGTATTGAGTCGCAGAAACCAGACCGCAGGAATGTCCTGTATAGACACCCCTATGGCAAACCCTCCGCCCAGTGTTCGGCGTTGATGAAGACAAGATGATTAAACCAGAACTTTCAGAAGTTCCTGATGCGTAAATCTCACCTAAGGCAGTGTATCCAATCACAGGAAAACTGTGCCATTGCAAGTCATGCCTAGCATCCCAAAGCTCGGCCTCGAGAGTTAAAGGAGCAGTAATTTGCTTTCCACTGTCAAACGCCTGCCAATTATAATAAACGAGTTTATCAGGACAATGCCCAGCTGTTAATATACCTTCCTTTCCAGACTTCGCGTGCTTGACAATAAACCCACCGGTACATCGGTTCACATTTTCCAATATTGCGCCGCCACGCACGCTGGGGTTTGCAGCAGGTTGCATCGGCCCAGGAATGAAATCTATCCTCACAGGATTATTTAATTTTTTTTCGAGCAGTGGTATCTCTTTTTTATAATACTCTCTATCAATTTCCTTATTGTAAACATGAAGGACAATCTGGCTTGTCCTCTCATCTACAAAAACCCCTTCAAGTCCGGGGACATTGCTAAATAGCTCATCATAGTGACTAGCGATGACAGCCTGCAATTCTTCCAAACTCTTCTCGACCCCTCCTTTTATAATGACCGGGACATCACCCGACTTTGTCGAGATTTTACGATTTATGACTGGACCAGCTCCTTTAACCCTTATTACAAATCGCAATTCCGGGACATCCTCCCAATAGGCGCCGGCTAACCTACCCTTGTAACTCTCCACAAGGTGCTGAATTGGCACTTCTGAACTGTCTTGCAGCTTTATTCGCTTTGCCGCTTCTTGCTCTGAAATCAAGGCGGTCCTGGCGTATGTTTTTATTTCTTTACCTTCAGAGCCCCCACCCACCATCTGGGCACAAACTCCGGCTGGCACTGACATGCATAACACCAACGCAAGAGCAACTACAGTCCTCATATCAATCTCCATTAAGCCCCCCCGCGCCTTAATCATCAACGCATTTCTAAGGCGCGGTCAACCATCCATGACTAGAAATGGAATAACTCCCTCTCTGTTGCCACGACGTCCCCCCAATTTTGAGTAGCACCTCAGTTTGGAGTCCAATTCCCTACCCCAAGGAGATTGGACGTGAAGAAGCGTTTTTCCGAAGAGCAGATCATCGGCTTCCTGCGCGA
>NZ_JSZE01000203.1 GCF_000802365.1 Xanthomonas cannabis pv. cannabis | reverse complement strand
GCCTCCACATCGCGACCCTCTGTGACCGATCAGGGCAGGCCAGCCAGCCAGTCGTCGTCGGAGCCTTCGTTGATGTCGGCGAATAGCGGCGTGGAGAAATAGCGCTCGCCGGTGTCGGGCAGCATGGCCAGGATCACCGCGCCGGGCACCGCGCCTTCGGCCACGCGCAGTGCAGTGGCAACGGTCGCGCCGCCGGAGATGCCGGTGAAGATGCCTTCTTCGGCGGCCAGGCGGCGCGCCACGGTGATGGCGTCGGTGTCTTCCACGCTGAGCACCTCGTGGGCGACCTCGCGGTTGAGCACCTCGGGCACGAAGTCGGGCGTCCAGCCCTGGATCTTGTGCGGCTTCCAGTCCTGGCCCTGCAGCAGCGCCGCGCCGGCCGGCTCGGTGGCGGTGATGCGCACTTCCGGGCGGGCCACGCGCAGGACTTCGCCTACGCCGGTGAGGGTGCCGCCGGTGCCCCAGCCGGTGACGAAGTGGTCGAGCCGGTGGCCGGCGAAGTCGCGCAGGATTTCCGCGGCCGTGGTGTTGCGGTGGTAGGCCGGGTTGGCCGGATTGGCGAACTGGCTGGCCAGGAACCAGCCGTGCTGTTCGGCCAGTTCCTTCGCTTTACGCACCATGCCACTGCCGCGCTCGGCGGCGGGGGTCAGGATCACCTTGGCGCCATAGGCGCGCATCAGCTTGCGGCGCTCGATGGAGAAGGTTTCCACCATGGTGGCGACGAACTTGTAGCCGCGTGCGGCGGCCACCATGGCCAATGCCACGCCGGTGTTGCCGGAGGTGGCTTCGACGATGGTGTCGCCGGGCTTGAGCAGGCCGCGCTGCTCGGCGTCCAGGATGATGGCCAGCGCCAGGCGGTCCTTGACCGAGCCGCCCGGATTGAACGATTCCACCTTGACGTAGAGGGTGACGTTGTCCGGAGCGAGGCGGTTGAGTTTGACCACCGGGGTGCGGCCGATGGTGTCGAGGATGTTGTCGTACAGGGCCATGGGGTCTCCGTCGGAATCAGGCTGCGTGGGCCAGTGTGGGCGTGTCGGGCGTTGCGATGGGTGAGTGCGGCGGCGCGGCGTGCAGCGGGGCGGCGCCGTACCAGTGCAGGGACTGCGCCAGCGCGGTGACCTCGCCCAGGATCAGCAGGGCCGGAGCCTGCACGGTGTACTGCCGTGCGGTGGCGGCCAGGGTGGCGAGCGACCCGGTGATCACCCGCTGCTGCGGGCGCGAGCCATTCTCGACCAGGGCAAATGGCGTGCCCGGTGCGCGGCCGGCCTGCAGCAGGCGCTGCTGGATGCCTTCCAGGCCGGCCACGCCCATGTAGAAGGCCAGGGTCTGGCGCTCCTGGCCCAGCGCCTGCCAGTCCAGGGTGTCCAGCGAATCCTTGCAGTGGGCGGTGATCAGGCGCAGCGACTGCGCATGGTCGCGGTGGGTGAGCGGAATGCCCGCGTAAGCGGCGCAGGCGAGCGCGGCGGTGATGCCGGGCACTACCTGGAAGCCGATGCCGTGGTCGCGCAGGAATTCCAGCTCTTCGCCGCCGCGGCCGAACACGAACGGGTCGCCGCCCTTCAGGCGGACCACCCGCCGCCCCGCGCGGGCGTGCTCCAGCATCAGCGCGTGGATCTGCTCCTGCCGGGTGCTATGGCCTTGCGCAGCCTTGCCGACCTCCACGCGCAGCGCATCGCGACGGGCCAGGCGCAGGATCTGCGGGCTGACCAGGCGGTCGTACAGCACCACCTCGGCCTGCCGGAGCGCGCGCAGGGCATTGCGGGTGAGCAGGCCGGGGT
>NZ_JSZE01000202.1 GCF_000802365.1 Xanthomonas cannabis pv. cannabis | reverse complement strand
GTCGCAGAACCGCATCGGTGCCGGTGTGGGGTTCCAGAACGGCGAATCGGCGTTGTCGGTGGGCTACCAGCGTGCGATCAGCCCGCGCGCGACGTTGACGGTGGGCGGTGCGCTCAGTGGCGACGACAGCTCGATCGGCGTGGGTGCCGGTTTCGGCTGGTAACGCGGCACACGCACGCGCAGTTGCATCACACGTGGCGGCGCGCACATGCGCCGCCGCGGCAAGGCAAGGCCTGAGGGGGCGGGCAAGGACCGTGGCTAGGCCAGCCAACGGATTCGCATGGAGTGATGGCCGTACCAGGAGCGATCCACAGCAACAGCGCAGGCCGTTTGACGGCTGCGCGCCGTTGCCGACGTCGCTCCAAGCCTGATTCACGAAAAACACGAAGAGGATTTCACCGTGATCGACAAGACCTTCCGCCTCACCCCGCTGACCGGCGCCATCCTGATGATGGCCCTGGGTGCATCCGGCACCCTGGCTGCCGCACCGAAACTGCTGGTCAAGGAGCCGACCCAGGCAGCGCCGGCCGGCGCCGCATTCAGTAGCCGCCTGATCGTGCGCTACAAGGACAACACTGCCGCTGCGACTGATCGCAGCAGCAAGCTCAATGCCGTGCAGGCCGCTGTCGGCCGCGTTGGCGCCAGCACCGGGGCACGCAGCGCTGCCGCCGCTGCCAAGGCGACGTATGTGCGCAAGCTGGGCATCGGTTCGGACCTGATCAGGCTGTCCAGCACGCTGACTGCCGCACAGGTAAACAAGGTGGTGGTGGAGCTGAAGAACGACCCGTCCGTGGCCGACGTGCAGATCGACCGCATGCTGCGTCCGATCGACATCCAGAAGAACGTGCCGGCCACCGACGTGAGCCCGCAACTGGTGCCCAACGACCCGCTGTACGCGCAGTACCAGTGGCACCTGAGCAACCCGACTGGCGGCATCAATGCGCCGGCGGCATGGGACCTGTCGCAGGGCGCCGGCGTAGTGGTGGCAGTGCTGGACACCGGCATCCTGCCGGGCCATCCGGACTTTGCCGGCAACCTGCTGCAGGGCTACGACTTCATCACCGATGCAGAAGTCTCGCGCCGCCCGACCGATGCCCGCGTGCCGGGCGCGCTGGACTACGGCGACTGGGAAGAGGCCGACAACGTCTGCTACGACGGCTCGGTGGCACAGGAGAGCTCCTGGCACGGCACCCATGTCTCGGGCACCGTGGCCGAGGCGACCAATAACGGCATCGGCATGGCCGGCGTGGCGCCGAAGGCGACCATCCTGCCGGTGCGCGTGCTCGGCCGTTGCGGCGGCTACACCTCCGACATCGCCGACGCCATCGTGTGGGCGTCCGGCGGCACCGTCGAAGGCGTGCCGGCCAACACCAATCCGGCCGAAGTGATCAACATGAGCCTGGGCGGCGGCGAGCCGTGCGACTCGGCCACCCAGCTGGCGATCAATGGCGCGGTCTCGCGCGGCACCACCGTGGTGGTGGCGGCGGGCAACAGTGGCGAAGATGCAGCCAACCATTCGCCGGCCAGCTGCAACAACACCATTACCGTGGGCGCCACGCGCATCACCGGCGGCATCACCTATTACTCCAACTACGGCAGCAAGGTCGACCTGTCCGGCCCGGGTGGCGGTGGCAGCGTGGACGGCAATCCGGGCGGCTACATCTGGCAGGCCGGCTACGACGGTGCGACCACCCCGACCTCCGGTTCCTACATCTATATGGGAATGGGCGGCACCTCGATGGCGTCCCCGCACGTGGCCGGCGTCGTGGCGCTGGTGCAGAGCGCGTCCATCGGTCTGGGCGATGGCCCGTTGACCCCGGCCGCGGTGGAAGCCCTGCTCAAGCAGACCAGCCGCCGT
>NZ_JSZE01000201.1 GCF_000802365.1 Xanthomonas cannabis pv. cannabis | reverse complement strand
GTTCAAGGATCGATCCGATCCATCTAATGCCGGGACTGAACACCTAGGGCGTGTCATCAATTGAGCAAGATGACGGAGGCGATCCAGTAGATCGCTCCAAGGAAGTTGCAGGCGGTCTTGTCGTATAGAGTCGCAATGGCGCGGTACTGCTTGAGTTTGGCAAAGGAGTTCTCAATCAGGTGTCGATTCTTGTACAGCACCCGGTCGTAGTCGCGCTGCACCTTGCGGGTTGGATGGGAGAGGATGACGATCTGCGTCCCCTGCCGCTGCACCGGTTCGATGACCCGGGCGCTGGCATCGTAGGCTCGATCAGCAAGCAAGGCTCCGACCGACACGTGCGGCAACAAGACATCTGCACCTTCCAGATCCGACGCCTGGCCTGCGCTCAGATGAAACGCCACTGGATTGCCGAGCGCATCGACCACTGAGTGGATTTTGCTGCTCAGTCCTCCGCGACTACGTCCGACGGCTTGCGGCTCCTCCCCTTTTGCCCCGGCGCTGTGCTGATGCGCCCGGACGATGGTGCTATCGATCATTGCGTATTCGTTGTCGGCGTCTTCGGACAGCGCCTGGAACGCCCGTTGCCAGACGCCGGCCCGACTCCAGCGGCTATGTCGCAGGTGGATCATGCGGAAATCACCGAAGCGCTCGGGCAGATCCCGCCAAGGGATGCCGGCTCGGTAGCGGTACAGCACTGCTTCGATAAATAGCCGGTTGTCTTTGGCGGTTACACCGATGTGGCCGACTCGACCAGGAAGCAGATCGCGGATGCGATCCCATTGATCGTCTCGCAGGACGTAGCGACGTGCCATTGCAGCAGGGGGCGGAAAAGGGGCAGCAAGCATCGTCTGTCCGATCAATTGATGACAATTCCTAGTGCCAGACGCTTTTCCTTACCGCCAAAGCGGTACTTCCATGGCCATAGCTTGGCGCCTTTCGGCAAGATCTCGACGTACAAGCTGCCGCCATCGAACAGCCTCACGGGCTTGGCAGCGGGCTTTGCGCTACGTACTGAAGCATCGCTAAGAGGCATGGGGCATCCAGATTCGCACTGTGGCCTGGTGCCCCCGATCAGCCTGGATTTCAATGGATCACGGTGGACCTAGGAGGACCTGCAGGCAACAAAAACCCGCGATTTCTCGGGGTTTTAGATTTGCTTGGACGTCCCTGGAGGGTTCATCTGGTGCGCCCGGTCCGCCCCAGGGCCGCAGCGCGCTCACGACGCCGCGGCACCCAACCTGACACGAGCATCACCTGCCCAGCAACAGCCACAAGCAAGCTCACCACCGCAACAAACCACCTCAGGTGTTCAGACCACCGCGCAACACCTCAAACCGCCGAAAACCGCGACTTTTGCGATTCCCCACTCCCGATTCACCGCCTCACATCGAACCGCGCATCCCCTACGCACGCCTGCACATCGGCCACCGAAAGCGGATTGAAATCGCCCGGAATCGAATGCTTCAAACAGCCGGCGGCCAGGCCGAAGCGCACCGTGTCGTCGAGCGACCAGCCTTCGATCAACCCGTGCAGCACGCCGGCCGCAAACGCGTCGCCGCCGCCGATGCGGTCGATGATGGGAGTGAGTTCTTCGCTGGGTGCACGCGCCACGGCGCCGTCGCGCGGCACCAGCATCGCGCCAAGGCTGTGGTGGTCCACGTGATGCGCCACGCGCTGCGTGCAGGCCATCAACTGCAGCTGCGGGAATGCGGCAAAGGCCTGTTGCGCAGCCGCTTCCACGCGTGCTTCCAGCGTGTCCTGTGGAAACTCGCCGCCCAGCACCACGCCGATGTCGCGGTAGTCGGCAAACACCACATCCGCACACGCAAACAGCTGATGCAGGATGCCGCGCGCATCGCCCTGCCAGCGCTGCCACAACTTGGGCCGGTAATTGCCGTCGAACGACACCTTGACCCCGGCCGCCCGCG
>NZ_JSZE01000200.1 GCF_000802365.1 Xanthomonas cannabis pv. cannabis | reverse complement strand
GTGCTGTTCGACAAGACCGACCCGCAGAATCCGATCAACCGCCGCATCAGCATCGTGGTGATGACCCAGGACGCCGAAGAAGCGGCCCTGGCCGGCGCCGGCCAGGGCGTGGCGCTGGGCAAGCCCGTCCATGACGCCGACACCCACGTGCCGGACCTCAGCGGCGCCGCTGCCACCGGTACCGCGACGGTGGGTGCAGCGACCAGTGGCCCCGCGCTGGGCGCTGCGGCGCCAGCGGCTGCGGCGGCTGCGCCAGGCTCCGCCGGCGGCTCGCCCGCGCCCCCGCCGGGCACCGCCTCTGCACGCCCGGCGACACCGCGCGTGTCCACCAGCGCTCAGGTCGCCTCGGCCGCCGCACTCGCCAAGGCCGCCGAAGCCGCCGTGGCAGCGCCGCGCGTGGCGGTCGAAGCGCATTGATTGCGAGGCCGGGGTTGGAGTTCCAGATGCATGCCCGGTCTGGCTTGACTGAGGTATCGCTACCGACGGTGTCGTCGAGCCGGTGATTTGCGGTTGGCGTGCCTGGACGGCGGCATGCTCTGATTGCCGTCCCAGCAGAGGTGCCTTGCCGAATCCATCGGCAACGCGGCGAACCCGATCTCGGCGCCTGCTGCGGGGCCGGCGATGGGGAGGGCCTGGCGCACGCACCGTCTTCCCTGCAGGCCAGGCTGGCGCCCTGCCACCGGCCTGGCAGGTGCGGCGCTTGCCGGACCATCGGCGCGGCTGCCCGCCTCATCCAGGCCCGCGGCGAGCGGGGATTGCCGCGGCATCACGATCGACACTGCGATCGACAGCAGGCGGGGCCGCCCGCGCCTGGTCACTCCGAAGCCGGCTGCTCATCGCATCGTGCGGCGCACGCTCTAGAATGGCCGGCCATTCCCAGCGTCGAGAACACCGTGTCCCGCAATTCCAAGGCCAAGCGCGACAAGCGCAAGAAGCAGCAACCCAAGCGCCCCTTCGCCCGTCTGGGCCAGGCGCCCCAGGTCAGCAACCATGCCGTGCTGCAGGACGCCGACGGCCGCGTGGTCGCGGCGATCGGCCTGCAGGGTGGCAGCGAGTGGATGCTGTCGATCGGCGGCCAGACCATGGGCAGCGCCGACAACCCGGTGCCGATGCTGGCCATGCTCAAGCACCTGGCCAACCTGCAGGAAGCCGAAGGCAAGACCATCTCGCTGGAATATTCGACCCAGCTGCAGCAGATGATCGACGACCTGGCCGCCGACGAAGGCCAGACCGCCGAGGAATACCTGACCAAGCTGGTGTCCGAGTTCCAGAACGCCGATGCGGATGAAGACGGCGATGAAGACGCCGACGACGCCGATGCAACACCTGCAACCGACAGCGATGCCGCTGCCGAAGATGCCGCGACGGCCGAAGACGACAGCACTGCAGACGAAGCGACCAGCGACAAGGCCGCCGACGCGGTCGCGGACGACGCCGACAGCGAGAGCGCCGGCAAGAAGTCGAAGAAGTCCAAGAAGCAGGACTGACCTGGCAGATGGCCGTCTACGTCGACGATGCGGTGCACCTGTGGCGCGACCAGCGCTGGGCGCACCTGCTCGGCGATACGCTGGACGAGCTGCATGCCATGGCGGCGCGGCTGGGCATTCCCCGCCGCGCCTTCCAGAACAAACTCAGCGGCGCGCACTACGACGTGCCCGCCTCGCTGCGCATCGAGGCGATCGCACTCGGTGCCATCGCGATCTCACGTCACACCGATCGCGTCTTGCTCAAGGCCTTGATCGCCAATGCGCGTGCGCAGGCACGGGGCGAGGCGCCTTGAGGCGGGGATTTGGGATTCGGGATTCGGGATTGGCAACGGCGGTGGCCGCAACCTGATTGGCGGCGCGCCTTAGTAGGCGCGCGCCTGAGCGCGAGGAGCTGTCCCGGTAACGCCTATCGCGCGCAGGCACGCTCCTACGTGGCCATCGCTGGGCCGTGTGAGCCTTATCTGTTCGGAATGTGGCAGCGTAGGTGTCGAGAGCCGGCGGGGGCTGCCGTATGAGCCTGGATCTGAGCGATCGCCTTGGAGCTTGGCACCCACGCCGGAATC
>NZ_JSZE01000020.1 GCF_000802365.1 Xanthomonas cannabis pv. cannabis | reverse complement strand
GCCCAGGCCACGGATGCGGCACTGCTCCAGGATATGCGCGCGCTGCGGGCGTGAGTTGGACACCGCCGTGATGGTGGCATTGGGGTAACGCTCGGCCATCCACAGGGTCAGCGAGCCCCAGCCGCAGCCCAGCTCCAGGATGCGCTGGCCATCGGCCAGCTCGGCGCGCTCGCCGTACAGCGCCAGCATGCGTTCTTCGGCCGCATCCAGATCCGGCGTGCTCGCATCCCAGTAGCAACTGCTGTACTTCAGCCGCTTGCCCAGGCACAGGGTGAAGAACTGCGGCGGCAATTCGTAGTGCTGGCGATTGGCCGCATCGGTTTCGATCGCGATGGCGCTGGCGCGCAGGCTGTCGATGAAGGCGCGCTGGCGCTCGCCGTTGGCATCGGCATATTGGCCGCGCTCATCGCGCAGGCGCTGCGCGCACAGACGGCGGATGCCATAGCGCAATGCGGCGTCGGGCAGCACCCCCGATTCGGCCAGGCGGGTGGCAAAGGCTTCTTCGGGCAGCGAGGAGGGCGGGGCGGTGACGGTGGACATGCAACTCTCCAGGCAACTCAGGACGAAGGGGGAAGCGGGAAAAACGCACTGGTGGTGCGCTGGTAGTGCGCGTAGTCCTCGCCACGCGAGCGCAGCGCCTGCTGCTCGGTGTAGGGAATACCGGTGAAGCGATACAGGAACACGAACATCACTACCGGCCCGAGCGCGCACAGCGCCACCGGCCAGGGCCCGGCCCCGACCGCCAGCGCCAGATAGGCAAACCAGTGCACGAACTCGAAAAAATAATTGGGGTGGCGCGAGTAGCGCCACAGCCCCTTGCGGCAGGTGGTGCCGCGATTGGCCGGGTTGGCCTTGTGCGCCGACAGCTGCCGATCAGCCAGGGCCTCGCCACCCACGGCGATCAACCACACCACGATCGCGATACTGCTCCACACGCTCCAATGCGGCTCCGGATTGCTTGCTGCAGCCAGGAACGGCACCGCAAACAGCACCACCACCACCGCCTGCGCCAGGAAGAAGCCGAGAAACTTGGCCTGGCTGCCGTTCCAATGCTCACGCAATGCGCGGTAGCGGCCGTCTTCGTGCGGGTCGCCGAACACGCGCACACCCAGATGCCAGGCCAGGCGCGCGCCCCAGACGCCGCCGAGCACCGCCACCAGCACGCGCGGCAACGGCGCGCCGTCGGCCATCAACGCGCAATAGGGCGCGGCCAGCGCCAGGCAGCCGGCCCACAACACATCCACCGGGCCGGCATTGCCGCTGCGGCGCTGCCACAGCCAGCCCAGCACCATCACCCCCGTGGCAAATAGCGCGACATGCAGTAGCGGCCAAGCAGTCATTGCAGTTCTCCGGTCATGGTTTGCGGCAATGGTCGCGCCAGGCGCTGTGCATACAGCGACAACACGCCGCAGGCCAGGCCCCAGCCAACACTCAGCGCGAGCGCGGCATGCAGTTGCGGCGGCAACAGCTCCACCGCATGCCAGCTGCGTTGCGCCAGCCAGTACGACACCGGCCCGAACACCGCGCCGAGCAGCACCGCCAGCCATGTCCGCTGCATCACGCTGCGCAAGGAGTGATTGAGCGTGAGCGCAAAGCCCAGCCACAACGCCAGTATCCAGGGCGGCGCCAGCACGCTCCCGGGCCAGGGCGCGGCGTAACGCAGCCAGCCGCCGACGGCCAGGGTGGTATCCAGCAACAGCCCCAGCGACAGGCCGGCGACCATCAACTGCACATCGCCTGCAGCGCGTCGCGATGGCCACAGCTGATAAAACGCAAACAGCGCCAGCACCAGCAGCGTGGGCCACACCCGCGCATGCGCGGCGGCGCTGACGGCCACCAGCCACAGCACCTGCAGGCCGAGGTAATTGCCGAGTTGCTTCATGCGCCCGCAAGGCCCGGCACGAACTGCGGTGGACGTGCGCCGGGCTTGCTCAGCCACAGGTGCACGTCGCCGATCGAGCGCTCCAGAAAGCCGGCCTCGCAATAGGCCAGATAGAACTCCCACATGCGGATGAAGCGCTCGTCGTAGCCCAGCGCACGCACGTGCGGCAGTTGCGCCATGAAACGCTGCCGCCAGGCGCGCAAGGTCAGCGCATAGCTGGGGCCGATGTCTTCCAGGTTGAACAGCCGCAGGTCGCTGGCACGTGCGATCGCACCGGTCATCGCCGCCACCGACGGGATGAAGCTGCCGGGGAAGATGTGACGCTTGATGAAGTCCACCGAATGCAACGCCTGCTTGTAGCGATGATCTTCGATGGTGATGGCCTGGATCAGCGCCTCGCCGTCGTCGGCCAGCAGGCTGCCGACCTTGGCAAAATAAGTGTCCAGATACTGGTGGCCGATCGCCTCGATCATCTCGATCGAGACCACGCGGTCGAAGCGGCCTTGCAGGTCGCGGTAGTCGCGCAGCAGCACGCTGACCCGATCGCCCAGGCCGGCATCGGCGATGCGTTGCGTGGCCAGGTCGAACTGCTCGCGCGAAATGGTGGTGGTGGTGACGCGACAGCCGTGCTCGCGCGCGGCATGCAGGGCAAAACCGCCCCAGCCGGTACCGATCTCCACCACGTGATGCTGCGGACCCAGGCGCAGTTTCTGGCAGATGCGTTCGAGCTTGCGGGTGGCGGCGCGCTCCAGGGCGACCTCGCCCTGCGCTTCTTCGCCATCGACGAAGATCGCCGAGGAATACATCAGGTTCTCATCCAGGAACAGCTTGAACAGCGGGTTGCCCAGGTCGTAATGCGCGGCGATGTTGCGGCGGCTGCCGCTGCGGGTGTTGCGGGCCAGCGCGTGCAGGCTGCGCATCGCCCAGCCACCGATGCGTGCGGTGCCGGTTTCCATTGCATCAAGCCGCGCGCGGTTGCGCAGCAGCAGGCGCATCAGCGCGACCAGGTCGTCGCACTGCCACTGACCATCCATGTACGACTCGCCAGCGCCCACGCTGCCATTGAGCGCGGCCTGGCGATAGAAGCCGGGGTCGATGACGCGCAACTGCATCTGCAGCGCCTGCGCGCCGCTGGCGTTGCCGAGCGTGGTGACGCCGTCGGCCTCGTGCAGGTGCAGTTGCCCGTCGCGGAGCTCGCCGAGTGTGGCCAGCAGGCGCTTGCGCAACAGGCGGTCCGTCCAGGAGGCCGCGCGCGGCGCAGCGGTATCGGGCAGGGACGTGGCGTTCATCGGGGATCTCGCACAGGCGGATGGGGATGGTCGTGGACCGGGTTGCCGCGCAGCCACAGGCGCAGTGCCTGCCAATGGATGGCGACCACCACCTGCACGGTCATCAGGGGATAAGCGAACAAGGTGCGCGCCAGGGTGCGCGCAGTCAGGGGCTGGCGTTGCAGCACCAAGGTGGCATCGAAGCGACGCACCGGGCTGTTGTCGATGGCGCCCGCGGCATCGTCGGCAAGCGCATCCAGCACGTCCATGTGCACACGCAGCTGCGCATCCGGCACGCTGAAGCGCCAGTCGTAGCGATGCTGCATGCCCATGAACGGCGACACGTGGAAGCGCTTGTCGAAGCGCCACGCGTGCACATCGCGATGGGTACGCGCCTGTGCGACGGGCAGCACGTAGGTGTGCCGTTGTTGCCACGGCGTGTTGGTGATCTCCGCCACGATCCAGCGCAGCGCATCGTGGCGATCGAAGCAGTAATAGAAGCTCACCGGGTTGAACACATGCCCGAAGTAACGCAGGTGCGTCAGCAGGCGGATCGCGCCCTCCGGGCGCTCGCCGGTGTGCGCGTGCACGCACGCACGCACCGCCTCGTCCAGCGGAATCTGCGGGTCGCCGAGATAATCGCTGCGGCGAAATTGCGCGAGATTGGCCCGGCCCACCGACCACAGCCAGCGGTGCGCAAACACCCGATCCAGCTCGGACAGGTCCAGGTACATCAGGAACAGGCGATAGCGGAAATCCAGCGGCCTGGGCACGAAGCGCCGATGCCGCACCCATCCGGTATAGACCGCGCTGCGCAGTGTGCCTGCCATGCTGGCGGAGCCGCTGTCCTCATCGGGAGGCAGCGGCACGGCGCCCGGGCCAGCTTCGCGCAGTAGCTGCATCACCAGCTCACTCCCAGCGCGTGCGCCACGTCCGCGCCGCTGCGCAGGCCGTCTTCATGGAAGCCGAAGCCCCATGCGGCGCCGGCAAACCAGGTGTGCTGCACGCCCTGGATCTCGGCCTTGCGGCCCTGTGCCGCGAGTGCGGCCGCGTTCTGCACCGGGTGGCGATAGCGCATGCGCCGCAGCACCTTGTCCGGCTCGATGTCGTGATCGCGATTGAGGCTGACGATGAACGGCTGCGGCGATTCGATCGACTGCAGCGCGTTCATCCAGTAACTCACCGTGCAGGGCGCCTGTGGGTCGGCCGGTACGTGCGCATTCCACGCCGCCCAGGCACGCCGGTCGCGCGGCAGCACGCGGGCATCGGTGTGCAGCACGGTGTCGTTGTCCTGGTAGGTGATCCCGCCCAGGATCTGTCGCTCGGCATCGGTCGCATCGCTGAGCAATGCCAGCGCATCGTCGGCATGGCAGGCCAGGACCACTTCATCGAAGTGTTCCTGGCCACGCGAGGACGCCACCACCACGCCATCGGGCACGCGCCGGATCGCATGCACCGGCGTGGAGAGCCGCTCCAGCACCTGCCAGCGCCGACGCAGCGCACGCACATAGCTGTTGGAGCCGCCGCGCACCACCTGCCATTGCGGCCGGCCGCTGATCTGCAGCATGTGATGGTTGGCCATGAAGCCGATCAGCTGGCCCATCGGAAATTCAAGGATGGTCTGCGACGGCGAGGACCACAGCGCCGATGCCATCGGCACCAGGTGCTGGTCGCGGAACGCCGCCGAGTAACCATGCCGCTGCAGATACGCGCCCAGGGTGCTGAAGCGCTCCTCGCTGTGCAGTACCGCCGGTGCCTGGCGGTAGAACCGGCGCAGGTCGGCCAGCATGCCCCAGAAGCGCGGGCTGAGCAGATTGCGGCGCTGGCAGAACAGCCCGTCCAGCGTGCCGGCGTTGTATTCCAGCCCGCTGCCGGCATCGTGCACCGAAAAGCTCATCGTGGTCGGTTGGGCGGCCACGTCCAGTTCGGCAAACAGGCGGGTGAGCAACGGGTAGTGCTGCGGGTTGAACACGATGAAGCCGCTGTCCACCGCATAGCGCTGACCGTCCAGCTGGAGGTCATGCGTGTGCGTGTGACCGCCCAGGTAATCTGCCGCCTCGAACAAGGTGACTTCGTAGCGACGCGACAACAGCCACGCGGCGCCCAGGCCGGCAATCCCGCTGCCGACCACGGCAATCTGGCCCTCGCTCATCGCGACACCCGCTGCGCGCGGCGGGTGAGCATGGCCGGCATCGGCTTGAGATCCCACACCAGCCCGACCCACGACATCGCCTTGAGGCCGTACCAGGTCATGTCGTACTCCCACCAGCGCATGCCTTGCCGCGCCGAGCCAGGGAAGAAATGGTGATTGTTGTGCCAACCTTCGCCGAAGGTGATCAGCGCCAGCAGCCAGTTGTTGCGGCTATCGTCGCGGGTGTCGAAGCGGCGGCTGCCGAAGCGGTGCGCCAGCGAATTGATGGTGAACGTCGCATGGAACAGCGCCACGGTGGAAATCGCGAACCCCCACACCAGCAGCTGCGACCCGCTGGTCTGCAGCGCCGGCGCCGCATCGGCCAGCCAGTCGCCAAGCAGGTACAGCCCCAGCGCCAGCAGCACCGGCATCATGATGTCGAATCGGTCGAGAAAGCGCAGCTCGGCAAACCGACGCAGATCCGGGATCGTCTCCCAGTCGGTGCGGAAATTGCGCGGGGTCAGGAACCAGCCGGTATGGCTCCACCAGAAGCCATGCTGGGCCGGCGAATGCGGGTCGCGGCCGGTGTCGGTATGCCGATGATGGTTGCGGTGATGCGCCGCCCACCACAGCGGCCCGCGCTGCACGCAGGTGGCGCCGATGGCCGCAAACACGAACTGCAGCACGCGCGAGGTCTTGAACGCGCGATGCGAGAAATAGCGGTGATAGAACCCGGTGAGGGCGAACATGCGCAGCGCATACAGCGCCAACGCCGTACCGACCGCAAACCATGACGCACCCACCCAGAACACCGTCAGGCAGGCCACATGCAGCGCAATGAAGGGCAGGGCACGCAGCCAGTCGATCCGGTCGGCGCGCGCCTCGTCCAGCGGCTCATCGGTTTGCGAATCCACCCAGCGGCGCAGGCTGCCGACACGGGATGCAACCCAGCCACGGCGCTGCGTGGAGGGCGGCTGGGGCGGTGCAGCGCGAGGGTCGAGTTCAGTACTCGGCACGCATGAATCTCCATGGATAGTCGTGACCCTCTACGGAAACGGCCGGCCAATAGATGCACCAGCCCGCTTGATCGTCGCATGCATGGATGAGGCCCGGTTGGCTGCATCAGGCAATCGCGCAACGCGCACACCAATGTGTGCACCCAGTATCACTGACGCGGATGAGGCTGCTTGTGAAAGACGCTGCGCAGACAGGGGCGCATGCCAGCCAGATCGGCGCATCTCGCGCAGGCCGGACGGCGCCTGCCGACGAGAGCCGGCAGGCGCCAATGCACTGCGAAGACGATTGGCAAACGCCTGCTGCGCACCGTCATGCGACGCGCAGCAGGTGGGTGCCACGATGGATCAGGGCGCCATTGCCAGCGTGCTGATGCCGCCCTTGGCGACCACGGTGCCGGTGGCCACGCCACCCGGTGCACCGCCCGGCGGCTCCAGCGTCACGGCCAGGATCGCCTCGTTGCTCAGCATGGGCATCAGCTGATCGGGAATCTGCGCGCGACGTGCGCGCTGGTCGTCGAAGGTGCCCATCGAATGCGCCTTGCCGTCGGGAGTGATCAGCCACAGCTCCGGTACCTTGTCGGCGGTGGCGGTGCGATCCAGTGGCGTCACGGTGATGGTGTGCTTGTCGGCATCCATCAGCGCCACATACCCCGGCCGGCCGTCCTCGGTGGCGAGGGTGGACGTCATGGCGATGCCGGTGGCCGGCGGCGGCGTGACTGCAGGCGGGGTAACCGGCGTCTGCACGACCGGCCCCGGGGTCGGTGGCGGCACCGGGGCCTGCGGCGTGCGCAAGGTCAGCAGTGCGAGCACGCAGACGGCCGCGGTGGCCAAGCCACCCGCGCTGGCCCAGCGCCAGAACCGCACGTTGTTCCACAACGGCGCGACCGGCGTGGTGGTCATGGCCGGCGTTGCCGAAGGCATGGCACGTAGCGGGGTGTCGAAGCCCAGGCTCCGGCGCACCTGCGCCCAGACCTGGTCGGGGGGCGTCACCGCGGCGATTTCTTCCAGCAGTGGCGCCAGATGCGCCTGCCACTGCAGCACCGCCTGCGCGAACTGACCGTCGGTGGCAATGCGCTGTTCGGCTGCCAGGCGCTCTTCGGCGCTCAGCAGACCCAGTACGTATTCGCCGGCAAGCACGTCGCGCGGCGGTTCCTGGTCGATGGGAAAGGGCGTGCTCATCGTTCCAGACATGCCTTGAGTTTGGCCAGGCCACGGCGGATCCAGCTCTTGACCGTGCCGATCGGTGTATCGGTGCGCGCGGCGAGTTCTTCGTAGGTGATGCCTTCGAAGAACGCGGTGCGGATCAATTCGCTGCGTGGCGGCTCGAGCTCGGCCAGGCAGTGGTCGATGCGCCGCCGCGTGCTGGCACGCTCGGTGCGCTCCAGCGGCGAGACGTCGCCATCGCGCAGTTCACCTGCATCGTCCAGTGCCACGTTGCGGCGCTGCGGCGCGTTGGCGCGCAGGTGATCGATCGCCTTGTTGCGCGCGATCATCGCCAGCCAGGTCAGCCCGCGCGCGCGGCTGGGGTCGAACTGGCCGGCCTTGTGCCAGATCAGCGTGAACACGTCCTGCAGCACCTCTTCGGCTTCGGCACGTTGCGGGATCATGCGCAGGCAGACCCCGAACAGTTTGGGCGAGGTCTGCCGGTACAGCGCTTCGAAGGCATGCCGGTCGCCGCCCGCGGTTGCGGTCAGCAGGCGTCCGGTTTCATCGTCGTCGTGGCCAGGAATGGCACTCATGCGGTCGGGCGTTGGGTAAGGTGGGGGCGATGCTACCGGACTGGGCAGGCGCTGTCTGTCACTTGCGCAGCCACAGCAGCACGGCAGCGAGCAGCAGCAGGATCTCCACGCCGGCAAGCGCCACGGTAGGCGCGGAGACCGGCCACAGGCGCGCCAGCGAGACGCTGCGGAACAGCACGATGGGGACGTAGAAGGCCAGTGCGACCAGCAGGCCGGTGCGTGGCTGGTCGATCCAGGCGAAATAGCCGAACAGGAACGCCATGCCCAGCTGCAGGCCGCCATAGATGACCAGATATTCCGACTGGCCGGCTGGCGACAGCTGCGTGTAGCCGACCGCGTTCGCGGTCTTGGCCGGGGAAAGCGTGCACCAGATCGCCAGGACGACGTAGAGCACTGCGTTGATCCAGAGATAGGCTTTTGCCATGACGGTGGTCCTGTACGAGGAATGGGTGCCCGGGCCGTTGTACGCAACGGCGTGTGGTCGGGCGTGAAGATGTGGCGCGTGTGGCTCACGGCGCCTCGCAGCTGCGGGCCAGCGCCTGCTCGCGCGCCTGGCGCAGCTCGTCATCGGTGCTGGCACGCGCAGCGGTGTCCGGGAAAACGATGCGCACCCGCGGGTAACGCCCCTGCGTATCGCGCAGGTTGCCGACGCCGCGGAATTCGAGCAGACGCTTGTTGGCGATGGAATAGCGCACCTCCAGCGACGGCACCGCCGCGCCGTACCACGCATCGAGCGAAATGCGCAAACGTCGCTGGCCGCCGCTGTCGCCGATGCGTTCGACCTTGAACGCCAGCTGCCGCTGCAGGCTGGGCAAAACGAAGTCCACGCGCTGCGGGGCGCCGGCGAGCGCGTCCCAGTGGATGCGCAGATATGCATCGAAGCCGGCATCGATCACGCGCTCGTCTTCGCCGGCCGGCAGTGGCGTATGGCGTTCGGGTTTGCCGGGCAGCTGCTGGAACATTTCGCGCACGCCATCGCGCCGACGCACGCCTTCGCGATAGCCGTCGCGTCCATCGAGCAGGCTGAAGTCGGGCGCGGTGCCGCCGCCTTCGACCTGCTTGCGCGCAAAGGGTTGCCCGTTCGGGCAGCGATACAGCACCAACCGGCCGCCGTCGTCGAGCAGCCAGTGCGATTCGCGATACCGCAGTGCGCCGTTGTCGGCATCGAAGGCATCGCCATCCACGCGCGTGACCGCTGCGGCCGACAGCGGCGCACTGCCCAGCACCAGCAGCAGCAACGGCGGAATCGGCCGGCAGTGTCTGGCCAGTGCGGCAACGGCAGCAGCAAATGGACGCATCGGTGGAGTCCTCGATGGGAGTGCCTAGCAATACGGGCGCGGCCGCAGCACGGATGCGCCGGCGGGGTCGGGACGTTCCTGACCGCATGTAGGACTGGGGCCACCGGTCCGGCGCCGCGCCGGGTCGCGCGGCTGGGAGCGCGCAGGGCCAGTACCGATGCCGATGCCTAGCCGGCGGCGTGCAGCACGATGCAATCCACCGGGCATGCCGGCAGGCACAGCTCGCACCCGGTGCACAGCGGTGCGATCACCGTGTGCATGTGCTTGGCACCGCCGACGATGGCATCCACCGGGCAGGCCTGGATGCACTTGGTGCAGCCGATGCAATCGGCTTCCACGATCCAGGCCACCTGCGGCGGTTTGTGCGCGCCGCGGCTGCGATCGAAGGGGCGCGCCGGCACATCCAGCACCCGGGCTAGCGCCCGCGCGCCGGCATCGCCGCCGGGCGGGCAATGGTCCACGCCGGCACGCCCATCGGCCATGGCCTGCGCGTACGGGCGGCAGCCGTCGTAGCCGCACTGGCCGCACTGGGTCTGCGGCAGCAGGCGGTCGAGGCGTTCATCCAGGTCGGGCACAGGCGTGATCATTGCCGCATCAGTGCAGCGGATGGCCGCGAAACCAGCGCTGTTGCGCCAGTGCGAGCATGGGTTTGTCTTCGCGGCTGTCGCCATAGGCATGCACGCACGCGTAGTGCGACAGATCGTAGCGCGCGCGAATCTGCGCGGCCTTGTGCGGCCCGCAATCGCCCTCGGCATAGCGCCCGCTGAGGCGGCCGCCGTGGTGCTCCAGCCGGTTGCAGATCAGCGACAGCCCGTGTTGCGCGCACCACGGTTGCAGGTACAGATCCAGGGATGCCGACACCAGCACCACTTCGTGCCCCTGCGCCTGATGCCAGTCGATACGTTGCATCATCTCGGCACGCAACACGCCCGGGAGTGCGGTGCGCGCGTAATCGGCGCCATGCGCGACCATCTCGTCGGGCACGCGGCCACTGAACACCAGGCGCGTCACGCGCGCGCGCAGGGCCGCTGCAGACACAATGCCCATGCGATAGCCAAGCACCCAGGGGCCGACCTGCCACTTTGCCGCTGCCACCTGCGCCGGCGCCGCGACCTTGCGCAGAAAACGCGCGTAGGTGTCGCAGGTGGTGATGGTGTGGTCGAAATCGAACAGTGCCAGGTGCATGGGGGGCTGGGATTTGGGATTGGGGATTCGTAAAAGTTGGGGGCGAGAGTTGGTTCGGGAGCGAGAGTCGGGGAGGGCGCTGTATTTCTCGGGCCAATCCGTTTTCCCTTCTCCCTGTGAAAGAAGGTGCCCCGCAGGGGCGGATGAGGGTACGGGCGAAGCCACATGCAGTCTGGAACGACGTCAGGGCTTCGCACCGTACCCTCACCCCAACCCCTCTCCCGGCGGGAGAGGGGCTTGCACCTCGGGGATGTGTGGAAACGGGCTCGGCACTCGCCGTGGAAATCTTTCAGTGGTCAGATCCTGGAGATTCACCGAGCATGTCTCGCAGACCAAATCAGGTGTTGCTTCTACGAATCCCCAATCTCCAATCCCGAATCCCGCTTCACCGAACAGGCATGCCCGGCTGCGCGCCATCATCGGCATCCAGCAGCGCCAGTGCGCCGCCGTCGAAGCCGGCCGACAGGATCATGCCTTCGCTGATGCCGAAGCGCATCTTGCGTGGGGCCAGGTTGGCGATGAACACCACGCTGCGGCCGACCAGCGTTTCCGGTTCGCCATAGCTGCCGCGGATGCCCGAGAAGATCTGGCGCTTGCCCAGCTCGCCGGCATCCAGTTCGAAGCGCAGCAGCTTGTCCGAGCCTTCCACGAATTCGCAGACCAGCACCTTGCCGATGCGCAGGTCGAGCTTGGCGAAATCGTCGATACCGATGAGGCCGGGATTGGGGATTGGAGATTGGGGATTCGCAGCGGCAGGCTTTGCGTCGGCCTTGGTTGATGCGGGCTTGGCGGTTGCAGCGGGTACAGCAGGCGCGGCGAGGGTGTCTTTGGAAGCGTCGGTCATGGCGTCGATCAGTTTGGGGTCGATACGGGTGAACAGGGCGGTGTAGGGCTGGATCGTATGCGTCGTCAGCGGGCGCTCGACGTCTTCCCAGCTGGTCATCGGCGCAGACAGAAACGCTTCGGCTTCGGCGCAGGTGCGCGGCAGGATCGGCTTGAGCGCGGCCACCAGGATGCGGAACAGGTTCAGGCCCTGCGTGCACACCGACTGCAACTGCGCATCGGCGCCGTCCTGCTTGGCAATAACCCACGGCTTGGTGTCGTCGATGTACTTGTTGGCCTCGTCGGCCAACGCCATGGTCTGGCGGATCGCGCTGGCCGCATCGTTGCGTTCGTAGGCCTCGCGAATCGGTGCCAACGCCGCGACGAAACGTTGGTATTGCGCGGCATCGGGAAGCGCCTCGGCCAGCTTGCCGTCGAAGCGCTTGCCGATGAAGCCGGCGCAGCGGCTGGCCAGGTTGACGAACTTGCCGACCAGATCCGCGTTCACCCGTGCGATGAAATCGCCCAGGTTGAGATCCAGGTCGTCCACACCGCCGGAGGATTTGGCCGCGAAGTAATAACGCAGCGCTTCCGGCTCCAGGCCGACATCCAGGAACGTCCGCGCCATCACGAAGGTGCCGCGCGACTTGGACATCTTGGCGCCGTCCACGGTGAGATAGCCGTTGACGTGCAGGCGCGTGGGCGCGCGGTGGCCGGTGCCGTGCAGCACCGCCGGCCAGAACAGGCCGTGGAAATTGACGATGTCCTTGCCGATGAAGTGATGCAGCTCGGTCTGCGTGCCGGCCACCAGATGCGATTCGAAGTCTTCGCCCATCTGCGCGCACAGCGTCTTGAAGCTGCACAGATACCCGATCGGCGCATCCAGCCACACGTAGAAATACTTGCCCGGCTGGCCGGGAATCTGGAAGCCGAAATACGGCGCATCGCGCGAGATGTCCCAGGCGCGCAGGCCGCCTTCGGTGTCCAGCCATTCCTTGAGCTTGGCCTTGACGCCGGGCAGCGCCACGTCGCCGGCCAGCCACTCCCGCAGGAAGCCGTCAAAATGGCCCACTTCGAAGAAGAAATGCTCCGAATCGCGCAGCTCCGGCGTGGCGCCGGAAATCACCGACTTGGGCTCTTTCAGCTCGGTTGGCGCATAGGTGGCGCCGCAGACCTCACAGTTGTCGCCGTACTGGTCGGCGCTGCCGCAATTGGGGCAGATGCCCTTGATGTAGCGGTCCGGCAGGAACATGCCCTTGGCCGGGTCGTAGAACTGCGCCACCGAGCGCCGGCTGATATGGCCGGCGGCCTCGAGCCGGGCGTAGAAGGCCTCGGTCAGCTCGCGATTGACCGGCGAATTGGTCGAATCGTAATGATCGAAGGTCACCCCGAACGCGGCGAAATCGCGCTCATGGCTGGCCTGGACGCTGGCGATGAAGGCTTCCGGGGTCACCCCGGCCTTCTCGGCGGCCAGCATGATCGGCGTGCCATGGGTGTCGTCGGCGCAGACGAACCAGGTCTTGTCGCCGCGCAACCGGCGCGCGCGCACCCAGATATCGGCCTGGATATAGCCGACCAGATGGCCAAGATGCAGCGGGCCGTTGGCATACGGCAGGGCAGTGGTGACGAGTGCGGTGCGGGTCATGGCAGGCGTAATGCGGGGGACACGCGATTATCGCACGGCTATGCCAGCTGCCCGCCAACGTCCCCGGGGCAGGGCTGCAGGCCGGCGACCGGGCCCTTACCAGGCCCGGTCGCCGGCAGCCCTCAGAACCGGTGATTCAGGGTCAGCATGTAGCGACGGCCCAGCCCGTCATAGACCCACGGAAACGCCGCCAGCTTGTCGGTCACATTCAATGCGGCCAGATTGACGCTGGTGTGGCTGTCGAGCGCATAGCCCACGTTCGCGTCATAGGATGTAAAGCTGGGAATGCCTGCAAAGTCGCGTGTCTCGACCGTGTTGTTGAGGTCATACACCGCGCCGCTGGTGTAGTTGGCGCTCAGGCCAAGGTTCCAGTGCGTGCTCATGTAGCGCGCATTCCACTGGAATTGCCGCTTCGAGGTGTTGATCTCGCCGACCGCTTCGTCGGGCGGAACATCCTGTGCCGGCGCGCTTTCCAGGGTTTTGGGGAAATAGCCGTAGAAACCCAGATCCACCACGCCGGTGCCCCAGTTCATGTCGGCCAGATCAAACCGATAATTGACCTCGGCAGTCCAACCGCGGAAGTTGGTGTACGGGCCGTTGGTATAGCTGGTGCGGATACTGTTGGCCACACCGGTTTGCGGGTTGCGCGTGATCAGGCTGCAGAAGCTGTTGGCATTGGGGACGTCGTTGACGTTGAAGGTGTCGCTATCGAAGCAGCCTGAGGCAATGTCGGCCTCCGTCAGCGTGGTGATCGCATTGGTGATCTGGATGTCGTACCAGTCCGCTGCGATGCGCAGACCCTTGATCCATTCCGGCTGCAGCACGATGCCGGCCGTCCACGACTCTGCCTGCTCGTTCTGCAGGCGCGTATTGCCACTGACCGATCCAAGCTGGCTGCTGGGCGCCTCCTCAAACGATGCCGGGTCGACGTTGCTGTAATAGTCGAAGAATGCCTGGCAGTTGCGTGCACGCACGTCCGGCCGGGGGCCGCTGCCGATCTGCGCTGCGCTGCAAGGCTCGGGGATGAAGTAGTACGCGGGCTGTTGGCTGGTGTAGAGCTCGGCAATGGACGGAGCGCGGAACGAGCGGGTCTTGTTGCCGCGCAGCTGTACGCCCGCAACGGGCTCGTATTGCAGCCCGTAGGTGTAGGCGCTGAACCAGCCGTTGACGGTATTTTCAACCCGGCGGATCTTGCCGGTCACATCCAACCGGTGCAGGCCAGGAATATTGGCGTCCGGGTTGACCAGTGGCGCAAGAATTTCGCCGAAATATTCGTTGGTGGTGTACTCGCCGGAGGCCGGCTGGATCGGAACCGAACGCCCCTGGCCCAGACGCTCGAACTCGCTGGGCGTGAAGCTGCCCTGTTCCTTGCGGCGCTCGTAGCCGGCATTGAATCGCAGTTCGCCGCCTGGCAGGTCCAGCAGCGCGCCGGTGATATTGGCGTTGAACACTGTCTGCTTCATTTGCGCTTCTGCATGCGTCGGCGTGGTGACGTACCCGCGCGCAGCCGAAGAGGCTACACCTTCGCCGAAGATGTTCAACGGAACGCACGCCGGGTCGGCGGTGGTCCCGGCAGCCGCACTGTCGCAGACGATCTGGCCTGCACCATTCCGGGTGACATTGAGCGCATTGATGAAGTTCTGCTGGATCAGTCCGGTGCCGTAATAATCAAAGTTGCCTTCGCCGTGATTGACGCTCGCCTCCCAGGTGAAGTTACGACCAGCCGCATCGAACGCACCTTGCAGGCCGAAGACCGCGCGCCACAGGTTGGTGTCGGTGCCCGAGTTGTTCAGGGCCAGGTCGCGCGATGAGCGTGAAAGTACAAAGTCTTCTGCACCCAGGTTGCGCAGCACCTGCCGGTTTTGTTCGGTGAGGAACGGGTTGTTGATGTTGAAGTTCAAGGTGCCGCTCTGGTCGCCGCTGCCATCGACCGCGCCCACGCCGAAGCCGGCGGCGTTATAGACGTTCTGATCGACCAGCTCGCGTGCAGTCGAGCTGTAGAAGGAGGCTTCGAAAAAGCCGGAGACGTGCTCGTTGAAGTCGTAATTGCCGAGGGCAAACACCGACTTGCGGTCCAGGTCGGAAATGATCTGGGATGTTTCGGTCAGATCGACGCCGTCACCGCCGGAGGCATCGCTGACGCCAAAATTGGTGCCGGGGTTGTAGCTCACCAGGTTGCCATTGCGATCGAACTGCACGAACTGATCTTCGTTGCTGCCGAATCCACGCAGCTGCCCGCTGGCGTCGCGCACGGTGTTCCCGTCGGCGGGGAACAGCAAGCCACCCCAGGTCATGTCGCTAATGCGGCGATTGCGGATCAGGACACGCCCGGGGATGCCGTCGTTTGCGCCCGTATTGAACCCGGTTTGCGGGTTTACCCGGCCGTCGTTGCCAGGCGTCCGGCCCGGCTGAAATGCCGCGATCGCGCTGGCCGAAGGGTTGGGACGGGACGAATAGCTCTGGCGAAGGAATCTGCGTGCCGAGCTGAGGACGCCCTGGCTGTTGTCGGCGTCCAATGCGATGGTCACGTTCCCGCGGCCATCAGCAAAATTGCTGCCGAGCAGCGCCGAATAGTTGAAGCGCTCGTTGTCGCCGCGATCGGTGAGGCCATAGCCCATGCGCACCTCCGCACCCTGGTAGTTCTTCCTCAGGATGATGTTGCTGACGCCGGAGATTGCATCCGAGCCGTAGGTCGGAGCGCCGCCCACGCCGATGGTCTCGACCTGATCGATCAGGATGGTCGGGACAACATTGAGATCCACCTGGGTGCCTCCGCCATCGGGGCCGAAGACGGTTGGGGGATTGGAGGAAACGAAGCGACGGCCGTTGATCAGGGTCAGTTGACGATTCGAACCCAGACCGAAACGGCCAAGAAAGTTGACGCCCGCACCATAGCCGGATTGGTCGCCCTGCGAGGACGCACCCGCACTGAAGCTGGGTTGGATGAACATCGCATCGGCCACGTTGGTAAAGCCGAAGCCCTGGATGTACTCGCGGCCAACAACGTTCGCCGGCTCCAACGAATCAAACCCGACACGGGCGATGCGTGAGCCGGTCACCATGACACTATCGAGCTGCTTTGCCTCTCCGCCGGTACTGGCCTGGTCGGATGCAGCCGTTGTAGGTGCTTCACCCCTCTGCGCCTGTGCGGTGGTGGCGGCCACCAGTGCAGACATCAGGGCAAGACTCAGCGAGCTGGCGCGTGGCCAACGTGTGCGATTACTCATGGAATGGCTCTCTCCTCTAGCGGTCAGCGGTCATGTCGCAACGGCATGACCGGCGGATGAATTCGCGGGACATGTTTACCCCGTGTTAATTCATGCACGGTTGTGCTCGCTTTTGCAACGCGTCCATTCGCATTTGCTACGTATTTGGCGCATTAACTTCGTCATCGCCGCCGAACTGCCAGGCGCACTTGCTGGCGCACGTTGAAGATGACGTCGTCAGTTGCAGGCGGAAGCGATTGTGACGCCCAGGGTGCGGCTCTCGCGAGTTGTATACCGCAAGAGGGTTCGCGCAGCTGACCAGGAAGGTCGGTCTCGCGTGCTGCACAGATAACGAAACGGGGGGGGGGCGTTTAAGTGGCGCGGTAACCCCCGTCGGAGAATGGAAGGCCGCCGCTTGCTGCTCGTCTACAGCGCAAACGGGGATGGTGGCGCATTGCACGCCACCATTGGCCATCGCATGTGCTGGTTACTCACGCACCCAGGTCTGCGTGCGGCCCAGCGCTTCGATGCCCACATAGCCGCGCATCTGCAGCTTCTTGCCGCCTTCGGTCAGGGTGATCTTGGCCTTGTAGGTCTTGCCCTTGGCCGGATCGAGCACCGAACCGCCGTCCCACACGGCGGTGCCGCCGGCCTTGAGGCCCCACAGGATGGTCATGCCTTTGATCGGCTTGCCCTTGCGCTCGCCCTCGCACTTGTCGCAAAGCGGGTTCGGGCCCTTGGCCGACTGCAGGATCTCGACGACTTTGCCGCTCAGGGTGCCGTTGGCGGCCTGTTCGATCTGCACCACCGACTTGGGCTTGCCGGTTTCATCGTCGATGGTCTTCCAGCGACCGACCGGCGAGTCGGAGGCCTGGGCCAGCAGCGAGGCGGCGGCCAGCGGCAGGGCCACCAGCAGGGTCTTGAAGGTCTTGCGCATATGTCCCCTCCCAGGGATTGCTAGGGCCGCCGTCGGCGGCCTGATCGCGAATGTATACCGTGGAGTATGGTGCGGGAAAGACGCCCTGGACGATGCGTTCATGCGCGGCCGTTGCAGGGTGCGCCGCAGCCCCGGCCTTCCGAACCACGCGCGCGACTGGCGGACGCCGCAGCCACGCCACGTTGCTGCGGCCATCACAGCTTGCCGCATCCGGCAGCTCAATTGGCCAGCAGACTGATCCGTTTGCGGTTGTCGTCCGGTACCCTGTCGATCAGCTTGTTGTCGGGGTCGAACCCGGCTTCGATGGGCAGGGCGTCGACGGTCAAGGTGAAGCTGGGCGTTGCGCTGGTGATGTGCTGGCGTTGCAGCGCCAGCAGTGGCGCCGTGGCGTTCTTGCCAGAGGGCAGGCCGTAGATCGCCACTTCGATCCAGTCGTCCATCGGAACCGCGTGTTCCTTGCCGCGGCCATCGGCCTGCATCTTGGCCGCCTGCGCCTGCACGGTCACATCGAAGCGTCCATCCTGGCGCTTGCGGGCCTGCGCGCTCACCACGCGGTTGTCGTAGAAGGTGATCCTTTCGAACAGATCGGTGATCATTGCCTGCTGATCAGGGCGTGCCTCGGCACGAATGGCCTGCAGCAGCTCGGCGGAGGTGGTGTAAGGCGGCTGCTGAAATGCCTTGGCCTGCAAAAAACGCTGCAATGCGCGATTGAGCGCCTGTTCGCCGAGTTCCTCGCGCAGGCGGTAGAACACCAGCGACCCCTTGCGGTAGTGGATGTACTGCTGGTTTTCCACCCGATACAACGGCAGCTCATCGATCGTTTCGCCGCTGCGTCCTTCCAGATAGCGGTCCAGTTCGTACTTGAGGAAGCGGCGCATGCGCGCGCGCCCGTATTCGCGCTCCATCACCATCAGCGCCGAGTACTGCGCCAGTGATTCGGACAGCATCGTGGCGCCTTGCACATTCGCACCGATCACCTGATGCGCCCACCATTGGTGCGCCACTTCATGCGCGGTGACGTAGAACACGTAGTCGATGTCGTTCTTGTCGCGCAGGTCGGCGATAAATCCAATCGATTCGGAATAAGGGATGGTGTTGGCGAACGACTGCGCAAACCCCGCATAGCCCGGGAACTCGATGATGCGCACCTGATGATGCTGGTAAGGGGTGAAATTGGCTTCGTAATAGGCCAGCGACTTCTGCACGCCTTCGATCATGCGTTGCACGTTGTACGGGTGCTTGGGGTCGTAATAGATCTCGATTGGAATCTTCTTGTAGTAGGCCTTGCGCACCTGCCAGCGCGCCGACAGGTAGGCATAGAAGTTGAGCATCGGGCGATCCATCACGTAGCGGAAGCAACGCCTGCCAGCCTGCTGGAACTCCTTCTGCAGATAGCCGGGCGCCAGTGCGATCTGATCCGGGGCAGTGCAGATGGTGCTGGCGAACTGCAGCCAGTCAGCATCGTTGCTGACATACGTGTTGGCGCGGGCACCCCGGTCTTCCAGCTTGGGCATGCGCGTCGGTTCGCCCAGGCCACGCTTGCGGCGGTCGTTGCGGTCGGTGATCTCGGCTTGCGTGTTGTAGCCGAACCAGGGCAACGACCTGCTGTTGAAGAAAGTGCCGTTGGCGACCAGATCGGTCTGTGCCTGCGCGGCGGTAAGGCCGTGTGGGTGCTGGTCCACGCGGAAGCGGAACATGCGCTCCTCGCCAGGTTGCAGCGGGTGCTGCAATCGATAGATGCGGTAGCCGGCCGGAATGTCATGTGTGATCAGCGTCTGCCCGCCCAGATCCACTGTCACCAGGCTACGGTCGCCGCTGCGGCCCTGCATGCCGATGTGCACCTCGCTGATCGGTACGCTGCGGCTATTGCGCACGGTCCAGGTGGCATCGATCACGGCCGACTGCGTTTCCGGATGCAGGTCGATGTGGTTGTCCACGGCGATGATGCGCGGCTGCGGCAGGTCCTTGTACTTACGGTATTCGCGCTCGTAACGTGCTTGCAGGTCCAGCTCTTGTTCCGGCGACAGGAAGCTGTACCGCGCAACCGGGCTGCGAGGTTCGCAGGTCCTAACCGACCTCGTACAACTCCAGCGGCAACGCATCCGGGTCGGCGAAGAAGGTGAAGCGGCGGCCGGTGTATTCGTCGAGGCGGATGTCCTCGGTGGCCACGCCGTGCGCGTTGAGATGCGCGACCGCGCTGTCCAGATCTACGACGCGAAACGCCAGGTGGCGCAGCCCTTGCGCTTCCGGGCGGCTGGGGCGTGCCGGGGCAGCGGGGAATGAGAACAGCTCGATCTGTCCGCCGTCGGGCAGCGCCAGATCCAGCTTCCACGAATCGCGCGCCTGCCGGTAATGCTCGTCGAGCACGCGCAGGCCCAGGATCCCGCAGTAGAACTGTTTGGAGCGCGCGTAGTCGCCAGCGATGATGGCCACATGGTGGATGCCGGCGAGCATCATGCCGCGCTCCGACGCATCGACGTGGGCCAGCCGGGCAGTGCCGGCACGCTCGACGGCGCCGCGCCTGCAGATGGCAGGCGTGTGCCCGCGATGCAGGACGCAGTCGCGTCATCGCACGCAGGGTGCTGTGACATTGGCAGCGTTGTGGGCAAGCCCACAGCAAGCAGGCAGTGCGCGGATGGTTGCGCAGATGGAAGGTAATGGTGCGGCATGTCAGAGGACCGGCAGAAACCAGTCGGCAGCATAACCGCCCGAGCGTTAGCCGCAGGCCCTGTTTCACCGCTCGCCTGCGCATGACTGTGCCCGTCTGTGTCCGTTGGGCAGGTTGGCCGATCGACATCGGGCGGAAGTGATGCAATGCGCCTGACGCAGCGCTCCGTGCGTGCACAGCGAGGACCACCGCACGGCTGACTCGTCCACGGCGCCAGCGCGCACGTGCAGCGCCAACATCCTCTGCCTGGCAGGCCGATGTCAGGGGTTTGCCGATGGGCTGCACTGTCGACGCAACCGATGCTGGACACCGATGTCGTATCGGTGCGCGTTTGCATTACGCCGCCGGGGCATCGTCCTTCCATGTCAGGAACTTACCCATGTCCATTCTCGCGTTCCACCCGCCGCATCTCAAATCCATCCCCCAGGGCGTACATGTGATCCAGCACCCGGCCGACACGCTGCCAGGTCGCGACGTGATCGTCGCAGCCTTGCCGCGCACCGCACAGGACACGCCGCAGTTGCAGTACGACACGGTGTGGATCGGCGGCGGCCACGGCAATGTGGACAACCGCGGCGCACCGACCCAGTTCAACGGCTGCCGCGATGTCGCTGTGTTTCAGCGCTTCATCGAGGATCTGGTCGCCATCGGCATCCGCACGCCGGCGCTGATCGTTGATACCTGTTTTTCGCTGGCCTCGCTGCCGCAACTGGTCCCGCTGCTCACCGAGCACGGCGTGTTCGCCGGCTGGTCGGGCATCTGCAACAGCAGTCGCATTGAAACGCTGACATCGGGCCGCTTGCCTGCGCTGGTTGAGCAGCCCGAGACCGTGCTGGCCCAGGTGACCGCGGCCGCGTCCAGCCAGGTGGTCTACACCGCACACGACCGGGTGCTGATCCGCTATGCACGGTTGACCGTGAGCGAGGGAGTGATGACTGCCTGCGATATACGCGATGCCGAGGCAACTCTCGCCCGCGTGGGCAGGGCGACCTGGCAGGGCAGGCCGCTGATCGCGACCGAACAGCGCATCGAGGACCGCGCCGGGTTCATCGAACGCCTGCACCAACTCTGACCGGCGCTGCACCGCCGCCCATCCGCGCATCCATCCAACACAAGAGGACTGTCTCCATGACCACCTACACCAACAACGGCACCGGCACGTTCGGCAGTGCCAGCAGCAAGATCCGCAAGCATGTGCTCGACGACTACCTGACGGCGAAGATCGCCAACTATGTCGGCATCGGCCGCAGTAAGGTCAACGACGACACAGTGCTCCAAGTCCCCGCCGACTATGCCAACAGCGAAGGCGTGATCGTGGGCATGGATCTGGTCAAAGGCCTGCGTGTGGACCTGCAACGGGCCCAGACCCACGACGGCCACACCTACGCGACGTGGCAGGTGCAGTGGGGCACCGGCAGCGACGGCAAAACCGGCGGTGCCTATGCCGGCGTGTTGATGCGCGTGGCGACCGACTTCACGTTCGCGGAGTTTCGCAACGCGATGCGCGAGAGCTTCGGCTATACCCCGGGCGCCTATTGCCGGCTCGATCCCTGACCGGCACGGCGAACGTTCTGCCCTCGCGCGTACTGCGCGAGATCCCGCGCGAACTGCTGCACGACGTGCGGCCGAAGGTGCGCAGGTTTCGCGCAGCGCCTCATTGGGCGCGCCGCGCAGCATGCGGCACGGCATGATCGAGGCGCCGGCGATCACGCTCGGCGCCAACGTGCAGCATCCCAGGTTCGGCGGCGTGGTCATCGACGACCATGACAGCGGCGCGCGTGCCCGCGTGCAGGCCTAGTTGGACCCGGCACGGTCAAGGGCGCGTCATACCTACAGGGCAGGCGTGTGCCCGCGATGCAGAGCGCAGCAAGGTCATCGCATGCACGGTGCTGTGGCAGTGGAAGGTTCGTGGGCAGACCGGCCGCGCGCAGAGGTTTGCGCAGCTGGATGGTGATGATGTGGCAGGTCGAGGGACTGCGGATACCAATTGGCGGCATCGCCGCCCGTCAGTCAGCCAGAGCGCATGGCTCATGGCTCGTCCGCACACGGCTGTGCCCGCCTGCCTGCGCGTGGCAGGATACGGCTTCCCCCCGATCAGATGCACCCATGCCCGAATCGTCGTCGGCCACCGCACCGCAGTTCCAGCGCAGCATGCAGGTGCGTCATCTGGTGATGCTGTCGCTGGGCGGGGTGATCGGTACCGGGCTGTTTTTCAACACCGGTTACATCATTGCCAGCACCGGCGCGCTGGGCACGGTGATCGCGTATCTGATCGGCGCGCTGGTGGTGTACCTGGTGATGCAGTGCCTGGGCGAGTTGGCAGTGGCGATGCCGCAGACCGGCGCATTCCATGTGTATGCGGCGCGTTATCTGGGCCCGGCCACCGGCTACGTGGTGGCGTGGTTGTACTGGCTGACCTGGACGGTGGCATTGGGATCGAGCCTGACCGCCGCGGCGTTCTGCATGCAGTACTGGTTTCCGCATAGCCCGGCATGGCCGTGGTGCCTGCTGTTCTGCGCGCTGATCTTCGGCTTGAACACGGTGTCGGCGCGCTGGTTTGCCGAGGGCGAATTCTGGTTTTCGTTGATCAAGGTGATCACCATCGTGGTGTTCATCGTGCTGGGTGGCGCGGCAGTGATCGGTGTGCTGCCGCTGGCCGACGGTTCGCCTGCACCGGGGCTGCGCCATCTGCGCGCCGACGGCTGGTTTGCGCAGGGCAGCTTGCCGATCCTGATGACGATGGTGGCGGTGAACTTCGCGTTTTCCGGCACTGAATTGATCGGCGTGGCCGCCGGCGAAACCGCGCAGCCGGCACGCGCGATTCCGCTGGCGATCCGCACCACGCTGGTACGGCTGGTGGTGTTGTTCGTAGGCACGGTACTGGTGCTGGCCGCCTTGCTGCCGGCCGGGCAGGCAGCGGTGGAAAAAAGCCCGTTCGTGCGCGCATTCGAATTGCTGGGCATTCCGTATGCGGCGGATATCTTGAATGCGGTGATCCTCACCGCGATCCTGTCGGCGGCCAATTCCGGCCTGTATGCAGCCGCGCGCATGCTGTGGTCGCTGGCCAACGAGGGCACCCTGCCGGCGGGCCTGGCGCGTCTGACCCGCCGCGGCATCCCCTTGCGCGCGGTGTCGCTGAGCATGCTGGGCGGCTTGCTGGCGCTGCTCACCGGCGTGTATGCGGCCGACACCGTGTTCGTCGCCATTTCGGCGGTCTCCGGCTTTGCGGTGGTGGTGGTCTGGCTGAGCATCTGCGCTGCGCATTACCGGTTTCGCCGCCAGCTGCTGCGCGATGCGGTTGCGCTGGAGACGCTGGCGTACCGTGCGCCGTGGTATCCGTGGACGCCGATCCTGGGCTTTTTGCTGTGTCTGCTGGCCTGCATAGGGCTGGCGTTCGATCCGCAGCAGCGCATCGCGCTGTACTGCGGCATTCCCTTCGTCGCGCTGTGTTATGGCGCCTACGCACTGACCCACTGGCTTGCGGCCCGGAGACTGCACGCATGACGATTCTTCCACGCCAGCCGCGCGCCGATGCGCCTTTCAGCCAGGCCTTGCAGCACGACGGTTATGTGCTGCTGGATGGCGCCCTGGCCACCGAGCTGGAACAGCGCGGCTGCGATCTCAACGATGCGCTGTGGTCGGCGCGCGTGCTGATGGAGCAGCCGGAGCTGATCTACCAGGTGCACCGCGATTATTTTGCTGCCGGTGCGCACTGCGCGATTACCGCCAGTTACCAGGCCACGCCGTTGGGTTTTGCCGCGCGCGGACTGGACCTGGCGCAGTCGCAGGCCCTGATCGCGCGCAGCGTGGCGCTGGCCGTGCAGGCGCGCGCCGATCATCTGCAGGCCCGGCCGCAGGCCGCGCCACTATGGGTGGCAGGGTCGGTCGGGCCGTACGGTGCCTATCTGGCCGATGGCTCGGAATATCGCGGCGACTACGTGCTGCCGCTGACGCAGATGATGGACTTCCACCGTCCGCGCATCGCCGCGCTGGCCGCGGCCGGGGTGGACGTGCTGGCCTGCGAGACCTTGCCTTCGGCCAGCGAGATCGACGCCTTGCGCCGGGTGTTGGAAGAATTTCCGCAGCTGCACGCATGGTTTTCGTTCACCCTGCGCGACGCGGCGCATCTGAGCGATAGCACGCCGTTGGCGCAGGTGGTGCCGGCATTGGACGCCTGCCCGCAGGTGCTGGCGGTGGGGATCAACTGCATTGCGCTGGACCAGGTCACTGCAGCATTGCAGAGCCTGGCGGCGCTGACCACGCTGCCGTTGGTGGTCTACCCCAACTCCGGCGAACACTACGACGCCAGCGACAAGCGCTGGCACGCCGGCGATACGCCGGCGTGCACCCTGGCCGACCAGCACACGCAGTGGCTTGCCGCCGGCGCGCGCCTGATCGGCGGCTGTTGCCGCACCACGCCGCGCGATATCGCCGCGTTGGCCGCGGCGCGGGCGGCCGCCCGGGGCTGACTATGGTCACGGCGGTGGCGCGCCGTGGCCGCCGCGGCCGCGGTGGACGGGCAGGCGCGTCGCGTCTGCCGACGTGCGATGGCACGCCCGTTTCGGGACGCGCGCGACAGGACTGTGCCGCGCGTGTCTGCCTCAGCCCTTCTGGGTCGCGATCCAGCGCTGGATCTTCTCCTGCAGGATCTCCAGCGGCACCGAGCCGTCCTTGAGCACTTCGGTGTGGAAGGCGCGCACGTCGAAGCGCGGCCCCAGCTCGCGTTGGGCCTGTTCGCGCAGCTGCGCGATCTTCATCTCGCCTACCTTGTAGGCCAGTGCCTGGCCGGGGATGGCCATGTAGCGATCGACCTCGGCTTCGGCATCGGTGCGGCTCATCGCCGAGTTGTCCAGCATGTAGTCGATCGCCTGGGTGCGGGTCCAGCCCTTGCTGTGCAGGCCGGTATCGGCGACCAGCCGGATCGAGCGCCAGAGCGCGTTCTGCAGGTAGCCATAATAGTTGTACGGGTCCTGATACAGCCCCAGCTCGCGGCCCAGCGATTCGGCGTACAGCCCCCAGCCTTCGATGTACGCGGTCTCGCCGCCCAGGCGACGAAACTTGGGCAGGTCGGTCAGTTGCTGCTGCAGGCCCAGCTGGTAGTGATGGCCGGGGATCGCCTCGTGCAGGTACAGGCTCTCCGCTTCCCAGGTCTTGCGCGAGGGCAGGTCGGAGGTGTTGACGTAGAAGATGCCCGGCGTGCTGCCCGCGCTGCCGTTGGCACTGGGGCGCATGTACGAGCCGCTGGCCGCCGACTGCGCACGCTGCGGCTCCACCGCCCGTACTTCCAGCTCCGGCATGCCCTGGACGGTGAACAGGCGCGGCACCGCGCCCTGCACGCGTCCCTGCAGGCCCCGGTAATACCCCAGCAGCTCGGTCTCGCTGCGGAAGCTGAAGCGCCTGTCGGTCTGCATGAACTTGTAGAACTTGGGCAGGTTGCCGCGGAACTTGACCTGCTTGGCCAGCGCCTGGATCTCGCCCTGCAGACGCGCCACCTCGTCCAGCCCGATCTGGTGAATCTGCTCCGGGCTCAGCTCCGAAGTGGTGCTCTGGCGCACGTCGTAGGCGTACCAGGCCGCGCCGTTGGGCAGTGCCGCCAGGCCGTCGGTGTCGCGACAGGCCGGCAGGTATTCGGTGGCGATGAAGCCGCGCAGCGCGCGGTAGGCCGGCAGGATGCGCACCTCGATCAGCCGCTTGTACTCGGCAGTGAGGCGCTGCTTGTCGGCTTCGGGCATGTCGGCCGGCAGGTTGCGGATCGGCCCCCAGAACAGGCTGTCTTCGGCACTGCGCGCAATGATCGCGTCCAGCTGCGGCAGCACTTTCTGCATCAGCACCTTGGGCTGCACCACGCCGGCCTGCATGCCGGCGCGCATGTTGGTGATGGCCTGGTCGAACAGGTCCGGGATGCCCAGCGCACGCCGCGACCAGTTGTCGTAATCCTTGACCGTCTTGAACGGCTGGGCGCCGGTGCCCGAGCCCAGCACCACGGCAATGCTGGCGATGTTGTAGAACTGGTTGATCGGCAGCATCCAGCTGGGGAACTGCTCGGCGGCCAGCGCACTGCGCGCATCGCGCACGAAGATCTGGTAGCTCAACAGGTCCTGGCCGCTCAGACCGTCCGGCCCGAGCGCCTCGGCCTTGCCCAGCCACAGCACGGTGAAATCGTGCGACTGCTGACGGAATGCCGGCGACAGGAAGTTGGGCAACTGGTCGTTGTAGCGGCTCTCGCCCTGGAAGGTGGCCTGCAGCGGGTTGAGCTTGAGCGAGGCATCCCAGTACTGATCGTAGAGCAGGTTGAGTTGCTGGGCCTTGGTCAGCACCACCGGGGCGACGACGGGCCGCGGGCGCGCCTTGGCTGCCTTGCTGCCCTTGGCGGTCCTGGAGCCCTTGGCCGCGGGTTTGGTGGTCTTCTTGGCTTTGCCCGCCTTCGCGCGCGTCTGCGTGGTCTGTGCCTTGGCGGTCTTCTTCTTGGCCGCATCGGCGGGCGCTGCCACTGGCAGGCTCAACACGGCGGCGAGGGCCAGCGACAGCAGGCGGGAAAAGCTGAGGGGCATTACCGGCTCCGGAAACAAGCGAGCGGGGAGCTTGCCCGATCCGCACGGTTACGGCCACCCATCGCGGTCATACCGCCTATCGGCAATTCATGCGGCGCACTGGCTGGACGCGGTTCCGCTTCGGATGATGCAGCGCGGCAATCGGCGGATGCCTCGCAGCGCCTGGCAAGCGCGCCACCCGGCAAGCCTTGCCGCTCAATCGGCCGCGGCTTCCTGGCGCAACTGTTCGGCCCGCTCGGCGCCCAGGTAGGCGCCGATGCCGCGACGCGCCAGATACAGCAGCGGGATCAGCAGGACGGCAAATCCCATCTTGTACACATAGTTGAGCATGCTCACCGCGAGGAACTGATCCATCGACCAGTGCTGGGGCCCGAGCACGAAGGCGATGTAGATCACCACGAAGCTGTCCACCAGCTGCGACACCGCAGTGGAGCCGGTGGCGCGCAGCCACACGTGCCGTTCGCCGGTGAGCTTGCGGATGCGATGGAACACCGACACGTCGATCAACTGGCCGACCAGGAACGCCACCAGCGAGCCGCCGATGGTCCACAGCCCTTGCCCGAACACCGCCGCAAAGGCGGCCTGATAGTCCGGCACGCCCTGGCTCTGCGCCGCGGTCACCCACCACCCGGCCGGCGCCAGCGCAATGGCCGCAAAGGCGAACACGAAGCCGTAGCCGATCAACGCCACCGCCACCCACGAGATGAAACGCACCCCGCGGCTGCCGAAGAACTCGTTGATGGTGTCGGTCATGATGAACACCACCGGCCACAACAAGGTGCCGGCGGTGAAGCTCAGCGAGCCGCGTTGACCGAACAGGTTCCAGTTCAACGGCGCGATGCCCAGCGTGTCTTCCAGCGCGAAGATCTTGACGCCGATGAACTCGGCCAGTGCCGCGTTGACGCAGAAGAACGCGGCCAGCGCAATGAACAGGCGTACCGCACGATCGTCGAGGGTACGCACGTGTGTCATGGTCTCAGCGGTCCGCCGTCCGGGTGAAGGGAACCGATTCGGGTGCCACTGCGCCGCCGGAGATGATGAAGCTCATCGCCTGATCCACGCTCCAGTCGGTGGGCGTGAGTAATTCCACCGGCACGATTTCCAGATAGCCGGAGGTCGGGTTGGGCGTGGTCGGCACATACACCGCGGCCAGCTCGCGGCCGGTGCCCTGTTCCTTGATGACGCGGGTGACCAGGCCGACCGACTTCATGTCGCGATGCGGGAAGTCGATCAGCACCACGCGCTGGGTGCTGCCCGGCTGGGTCTGCAGGATGTCGAGCAACTTGCGCGCGCTGTCGTAGACCACGCTGGCCAGCGGGATGCGCCGCATGATCGCCTCGAACCAGCGCAGCAGGCGCTGGCCGATCACGCGTCGGCTCAGGATGCCGACAAACAGGATCGCCGCCACGGTAGCGATCAGCGCGATGGTGTTCTGCACCCAGAGCGCCTTGATCCAGCCCAGGTTATCCGGGAACGAGGCGGCGATACGCTCGGACAGCGGCACCACCCAGGGGCTGCTGATACCCGAGAGCAGCGCGAACACAAACTTCACCACCACCCAGGTCAGCCAGACCGGCAGCAAGGTCAGCAACCCGGTGAGAAACACGCGTTGCAGGGAAGGGCGGGAATGCGGAGTGGGGGATTCGGACATCTGCATAGTGTAGGCATTCGGCCGCGTCCGGTGGAGGTGAGGCCGGGATTGGGGAGTGGGCATTCGGGATTTGTAAACGCGCTCACTCACTGTTGGACTGCCGCGATCGGTAATTGCTGCGGCAACTGCAACTGCAACTGCTGGGGCAGAGGCAGTTGCCGTGTCAGTGGCGAAGGCGAAGGCGAAGGCGAAGGCAAGGGCAAAGGCAAAGGCAAAGGCCGCTCCCTTCTCCCGCCGGGAGAAGGTGGCGCGTAGCGCCGGATGAGGGTACGACCGCCATTGATGTCGGCGACCCGACCATCCCAACCACGCTGCATGAAGACCGGCAGGCGGTCGCCAGCGTCCGCTGTACTCGCCCGGACATTGCGCGAACGTGTCACTCAATCGGTTGTCGCTGCTTTTTGCCTGCTGAAAGAACGCAATGCCGATACGTGGACGCGACTTCGTCCACCCGTCGCGGTGCTGCGCCGATGGCACTAAGATGCGCAGCTTCCCAGGGATGGATGTGCACATGCTTGCCAAGTTCCTCAAGACCGCCTTGCTCGGTGTTTGCATCCTGCTTGCGGTAGTGGCGGCGCTGTATGCCGTCTCCCAACGTTGGCCCATCCCCGATGCACAGCGGCAGGCGCTGGCGCAGCTGCGTCAACCGCTGCCGCCGATGCGTGGGGCCAATATGTTCGCGGCGCTCTGGTCGCTGTCCTACGCGGTTCCGGAAGCGCAGCGCGAGACCGTGCTGGCCCAGGACGTGGAACGCCTGAATCGGCTGCCAAGCGAGGCGCCGTTTCGCAGTGCCGTCTCGGGCTATCCGCGCCTGCCAAGCTGGCCAGCCACCGCGCCAGCCCTGTGCGGTGCCAGTGCAGGCGGATGTTTACAGCGCGTGCGCGAACAACCGCAGGCCTATGCCGATGCGCTGGCCGCACAGGGGCCGATGCTGAGCAGGATGCGGGCATTGGCCAACTACACCGACTACCGCAGCCCGTTCCGGCCACGCGCCGATATGACGTTGCCCGAGCTGCCGCGGATGCCGCTGTCGATGACCGCCAGCGCACTGGATTTCGTCCAGGGGCGTACCACCCAGGCCTTGAGCGATGTCTGCACCAACGCGCAGGTTGCCCGGGTGCTGCTGCGTAGCAGCGACAACCTGGCGGTCACGATGATCGGCGCGGCGATGCTGCGCGGCAACGCGCAGCTGTTTGCGGACATGCTGGCCGAGCTGCCGGCGCAGCCGTCGCTGCCTGCGCAGTGCGCCGCGGCATTCGCACCGGCCGCGATGGAAGAGATCTCGCTGTGCAATGCGCTGCACGGCGAATCGCGCTTGGTGTTTTCGATGCTGCAGGACGCGTCTGTCCAGGATGGCGATCGCGACTGGCTGGATCGCATCTCGCCACGGCTACTGGACCGCGAGCGCACCCAGGCACTGCTGGCACCGACCTTTACCTGGGCCTGCAGCGCGCCGGTGCGGGCATTGCTGGCGCAGGATCAGGCGCTGCCGCCCGGCATGGTGGCAACGCCCGACACGGCCACGGTGGCCTGCGTGGCCAATGCCACCGGCTGCCTGTTGGTCAGCGCGGCGCGTCCGGACTATGCCAATTACCAGCACAAGCTGCAGGACACTGCCGCGGCAGTCCATGCGGTGGCAGCCCTGCTGTGGTTGCGCGATCGCCCGGCCGATACGCGGCCGCTTGCGCAGCGACTTGCCGAGCTGCCGCCTGCACTGCGCGGACAGATGCGCCCGCTGCAGGCTGGCGGCGACGGCAAACATCTGACCATCGCTCGGTATGCCAGACGCGAGGACGGTGCAGGAGACGATCGCTGGCCAATGCCGGCCAGCCGGCTTGCGGAGCGCGCGAGCACTGCGATCCAGTAGCGTCGCGACGTGTCAGTGGCGTGGCGCATCCATCAGGTCGCTAGTGGAGCCTGTGAGGCCACGACCTGGTCCGTCAGCAGCGCCTCTGGTACTTCATGGCCGAGCCGGTGCGATCACCACGGGATTGCGAGGCGTGCGCGCCGCAGTCATGGCACCCGCTGCAGTCAGCTACGCTGAAAAGCAACATGCCGCGTCCCTGACAGGACGCGGCATGTGGATGTGTCGCTGTGCAGGCGCGCAGCAATAACGCACACCGCATCGGTGCGCGCAGGCGTACCGCCGCATGCTTAGAAGCGGAAATTCAACCAGCCCATCACGAAGGTCGAATCGCCATAACCGGCTCTTTCCAGCGCGGGGCCGGCCATCAGGTGCTCGGCGCGGAAGGTTACCGACCAGTTCGGGTCGATGTTCCAGGTGGCGTTGATGCGCGGCATGGTGCCGATGCGGCGCTCGCCGGTGTTCTGCGTGCGTGCATAGGCGCGTGCCTGGTTGTTGTAGATCGCATCGCTGGTGGTCTGGCGCCACAGGGTTTCCCATTCCAGATTCACGGTGAGCTTGGAGGTGGGCGAGAAGGTGAAGGTCGGCGCGGCGGTGACCAGATTCACCGGACCGAAGAAGGTGGCCCAGCTGAAATAGATCGTGTTGCCGTACAGGAAGTTGTTGTTGCGCAGCGTGCCGGTACCGGAGGTGCCGCCACCGCCGGAGGCGATTTCGCTATGGAACCCCAGGCGCGGCTTCCAGCCGGTTTCGCTCAGCGACCAGGCGTTGGAGGTGCTGGCCATGTAGGCACGCAGGTCGCGTCCGCCAAAGCTGCCGCGCTGTACGGTCACGAACGAATCGGTGCGCAGCTTGCCCACGTTGCCCCACAGGCGCAGGCCGTAGTAATTGCGGTGCTCTTCGGCGGTCTGCCGGCCCCACACCTGATTGTCGTTGCGGAATTGATAGAAGAACGGTTCCAGGTACATCGGCTTGGCGGTCGGCAGGCGGTAGCCACCGACCACACCGCGGAAGTGCCGCGAGCGGTCGATACGGTCGTCGCCCAGGCCTTCGGTGCCATCCAGGTTGAAATTGAAGTCGAACACGTCGACACGCGTTTTGTCGCCGATCGCCCAGGCACGCGCACCGTTGAAGGTGACGAAGATGTCGGTATTGTCGCGCAGCGCCATCAAGGTGGTGGGGCCATCGACGAAGACCTGACGGCCGACCCGCAAACCGGTGTCGGCGCTGCCGATGCGGCCTTTCACGTCGAAGAACACCTGCTGCAGGATCGCGTTGTTCTCCTGCGTACCGGTCTTGGCGCCTTCGTTGCGCCCATCCAGGCTGCCGTGCGCCAGTTCCGTGTACAGACGGAAGTGTTCGCCCACGTGCAGGTCCGCGCCGAAGAACGCGCGCAGCAGATACTGCTGTTGCGAGTGGCTACCGGGAATCAGCCCTGGGTTGGTGATGGTGTTGCTGCGTACGCGCAGCTCGTTGCTGAGCGAGACGTAGACATCGCCGTCTTCGCTGAGCGGGATGTACTTGAGCGGATCGAACGGGCTCTTGCGCTTGGACGTGTCTTTCAAATACGACCAGTCTTCGGCCCAGCGCACCTGCCACATGTTGCCGCCCTGCTTGGCGCCCCAGCCCTGGGCTTCCTGCGGGTAGCCCTTTGCGGTGGCCGGCGCGGTGGTCACCGGCGCCTTGGCCGGCTCGGCAACGGCCTGCTCGGCATTGGCCGGTGCCGGCTGCACCTGCGCCAGCGCCAGGCCCGGCAATGCCAACCCGATCGCAAGGCACAGGCGCCGCGTGGCACCAAAGGAAGTATCAGCCATGGCCGGCTGCGCCAAGCGTGTCAATTGCATCGTCTTGCCCCATCGAAAAATGAAAACCCCTGAGCGAAGCTTATCGGCACGGGGGGCGTTGACTGTAGTAAAGCCGTGCCGGAAACGCAGTAACCCAAAGGTTCTAAGCTCATGAACGCACTGGGGTTTGCGTAGGCGGGCGCTAGTGGGGCGGAGATTGGGGGATTCGGCATTGGGGATTCGCAACGGCGGCGCTGGGTTTTTGCGGTGGAGCTCGCTGCGATGCCGACACTGCTCGAACAAGCTGGCGACCACGGCTTTGTTTTCGTTTTGGCGAATCCCCAATGC
>NZ_JSZE01000002.1 GCF_000802365.1 Xanthomonas cannabis pv. cannabis | reverse complement strand
CCAGCAGCCTGTCACGTCAGGCACCCGCCGCCACGTTGATGGCGCATCGCCCGGTGCTGGATAACCGCATGCCGATGCCACCGGTGATCCCGGCACCTGCCGAAGACCGCGAGCGCTACCAGCACATCGACGACAACGCCATCGTCCAGGCAGCCCAACAGCCCATCTCCACCTTCAGCATCGATGTGGATACCGGCAGCTACAGCAATGTGCGCCGCTTCCTCAGCGCTGGCAGCCTGCCGCCGGTGGATGCGGTGCGCGTGGAAGAATTGATCAACTACTTCCGCTACGACGACCCGACGCCCACCAATGGCCAACCGTTCGCCGTGCGTACCGAACTGGCGACCACACCGTGGAATAAAGACAGCCTGTTGCTGCGCGTCGGCATCGCCGGCCGTGACATCGCCACCGCGAATCTGCCGCCGGCCAACCTGGTCTTTCTGGTCGACGTCTCCGGCTCGATGGACGCGCCGGACAAGCTGCCGCTGCTGCAGGCCTCGCTCAAACTGCTGGTGCGGCAGCTGCGCGCCAAAGATCGCATCACCCTGGTGACCTACGCCGGCAACACCGCGGTGGTGCTGCCGCCCACGCCGGGCGACCAGCAAGCCCGGATCGTCGAAGCCATCGACGCCCTGCAATCGGGCGGCGGCACCGCCGGCGCCAGCGGCATCGAACTCGCTTACAAAGCTGCGCAACAAAGTTTTCTGCGTGGCGGCATCAACCGCATCCTGCTCGCCACCGATGGCGACTTCAACGTGGGCGTCACCGATTTCGATCAGCTCAAGGGCATGGTCGCAGAAAAGCGCCGCTCCGGCGTCGCCCTGTCCACGCTCGGCTTCGGTACCGGCAACTACAACGACACGCTGATGGAGCAGCTGGCAGATGCCGGCGACGGTGCCTATGCCTACATCGACACACCGCTGGAAGCGCGCAAGGTGCTCACTCACGAGCTGGGCGCCACGCTGGCCACCATCGCCCGCGACGTCAAGATCCAGGTGGAGTTCAATCCGGACACCGTCAAGGAATACCGCCTGATCGGCTATGAAAACCGTGCGCTGCGCGATGAGGATTTCAACAACGACCAGGTCGATGCAGGCGACATCGGCGCCGGCCATACCGCTACCGCGTTGTACGAAATCACCCCCGCCAACGGCAACGCATCGGTGGACCCGTTGCGCTATGCAAGCGCCGCGGCACGTCCGCAGGCGCGCGCCCTCGACGGCGAGCTGGCGCACGTCAAACTGCGCTACAAACTGCCCGATGCGCAGCGCAGCCGGCTGCTGGACACGGTGGTCCGCCGCGACCAACGCCGGGCACTGGGCGCCACCAGCGATGCCTTCCGGTTTTCTGCAGCGGTGGCCGGGTTCGGGCAGCGTCTGCGTGGTGGCAAGCAACTGCGTGGCTGGGATTACCCGCAGGTACGCGCACTGGCCGCCAGCAGCCTGGGCGAGGACCGCTTCGGCTATCGCGCCGACTTCCTGCAGATGGTGCAGCAGGCCGACGCGCTGAGCACCCGGCCAGTCGCCACCACCGACTGATGCGCGCGGCGCTTGCCTATACTGCGCGCATGCACCCGGCCGATCTTGCGCATCTTCCCGACGAGGAGCTCATGCTCCTCGTCGCCAATGGCTTTGTCGAACAACCGGCAACCGAGTTGTTCACGCGCCACAACCGCGCCTTGTTCAACTTTCTGGCCTGGTTGTGCGAAGGCAATCTGAGCGAGGCCGAAGACCTTGCGCAGAAAACCTGGGTCAAGCTGATGACCCGTTGCAGCGATTACCGCCCCGGCGCATCCGCATTCACCAGTTTCCTGTTCCAGATCGCGCGCAATGCCTGGATCGATACGCGCCGTCGCGCCGACACCACCACCTCGGTGCCGCTGGAGGACAGCCACCTTCAGCTGCCCGACGAGGACCTGTCCACCGAACAGATGGCGATGCTCGGCCAGCAGCAACAGCGCGTGCGCACCGCGGTGATGGCGCTGCCCGACGCGCAGCGCGAGGTGATCGTGTTGCGCTTCTTCGCCGGCCTGTCCATCGAAGACATCGCGCAGGTGGTGGGCGAAGGCTTCGAAACCGTCAGGAGCCGGCTGCGCTATGCGTTTGCCAAGCTGCGCCTGAGCCTGGATGCCGCGCAATGAAGCCGGTCGTCGAACGTTTCATCGCGGGCGAAGACGGCATGGCCACGCTGCTGCGTGCCCTGCCCGCCTATGCACCGCCGGCCAGCATGCAGGCATGGTTTGCGCAGGCCGCCAGGCAGGCCGACCGTGCACGCAGCGCCGCTGGATCTGGATCAGGATCAGCGCAAGATCCCGACGCCCTGCAGTTCGAACCGCCCGCATCGATGAATGCCGTCTTTGCTGTCGCAGCCGCGCAGGCCGAGCAGGCGCAGGCTGCACAGCGTGCAGCCATCCAAGCACGCATGAGCGACGGCGAAGACGCAGCGCAGGCACTGGGCGCCCCGTTGCACGACACCACGCGTGCGTGGCTGCAGCAGCACACGCCGTCGCCACCCACGGCCGCGATGCCCGTGGCGCCGGTGTTGCAGGGCCGCGGTGGTGACCAGACACCAGCCGGCGATGGCACTGCGCCAGCCGGTGTACAGCAGGCGGCGAATCGCGCGTCGTCCGAGAGCTCGCCGCGCACGGCTTTGCTGGCGCCGCCGCAGGCCGCGGCAACGCCGTCGTTCGCCTCGCCAGCGGCGGCGCCCGGTGGCGCCGCGCAGCCCAAAACTGCGCTGCACGGCCATGCCCCGGGTCGCGCGCGCCGCCAGCGGTGGATGCCGGCAGTGGCACTGGCCGCCTCGGTCACGCTGGTGGTCGGTGTCGGCCTGCGCTGGCAGGCAACTGCGCCGCAGCAGGCCCCGGCCGACGCGTACGAGCCAGCGCCGGCTTCAGCGCAAGTCGAAGCCGAAACCGACACCGGAGCAACGGCGACGGCGGCCGGCGGCAATCAGCCTGTGACGGGCCAGCGCCTGCCCGCGCCACTAGACCAGGGGGATGCTGTTGAGCGCATGCCCCAACCTGCGCCCTCCCCGATGCCTGCACCGCCGCCGATGCCTGCACCCGCAGCGGTTGCGGAATCCCCCCCGATGCCTGCACGCGCTTCGCGCGCAGCGCCCATCGGCATCGCGCCCCCACCGCCTGCCGCGCCTGCTGCCGCGCCCGCGCCCGCGCCGATTGCACCGCCACCTGCAGCTGCGTTGGCGCCGCCAGCGCTGCCCGCACCGCCAGCGCCGATCGCCAGCACCACGGTCGAGCAGAGGCAGTCTTCAACTACCGACGGTGTTGCGCCTGCGTCGATGACCGATGGCACGCTGGCGTCGCCGCTTACTGCGTTGCCCCAGGCAGCCCCGATGCCGATTCGCACGCGGAGCAATGCGGCAGCGGCCATCGATGTGCAACGCTCCCAGGCACTGGACGCCAATACACTGGTGTCCTCCGCGCAGCACGGCGCGACCACACCGCAGGCGCTGCAGGACGCGCAGCGCTTGTCGCTGCCGCCGCTGCCGCACGAGCGCATGCCGTTGCCGAACGACGCTGCCGCGCAACCGGGCGCTCGGGAAGATGCCAAAGCATCCGCTGCTGCCGAGCCGGCTGCGCCAGCGGGCACCTCCACGACAGCCGCTATTGAGAGCAGCGTCTCCACGCCGGGCACATCGATACAGCTGGTGGCACTATCGGCGCCGCCGGATGCGTGGGTCGACCAGTATCTGCAGACCCACCCTCGTGCACCCGCGCGGCTGCGCATCTGGACGGGCAAACCGGAGGCCGCTGCCTTCAGGCAGTGGCTGGATCGACTGCGCGCGGCAACTCGACGACACGACTGGTCCACGCCGGTGGACGTCATCCGTGAACCACGCCTGCCGCCAGACCGGGTCCGCATCGAAGTGATCAGCACGGCGCAACCATAAGCGCGCCTGGTCCGACCAGGCGCAGGGACGGGCGCATGCGCGCTGCGCGAATGTGGCGCCAGGTAAAGGCGATGCGTCTACAGTCAGTGGAGCGCTGCTGCATCCAGTTCTTGCGACGCAGTGACCCTGCCTTGGCAGTAATGTCGCCGCAGCGTCGCTGCAACCATGCCATCTATCTTCGACCACACCGAGATACGGCAGGATGCAGCGCCCCGAATCACGATGCAGCGCACCGTCTGGGCTGCCGTCTACGCACCTTCGCCGGACCTGCGCACGCTTGCGCGGGCGCACTGCGCCACCTCGTCATCAAATCCAAGCAGTTGCACAAGCGCACGCGGCACACGCGAAACGCAAATCAGTACTTCCGATACGACTCATGTGGAGCCGCGCCATCGGCGCGATCTGCCGGTCACACGATGCGCATCGCGCATCAGCCCTCGCCACCCTCCGCATCCTCGCGCAACAGGCTGGTCAGCACATGGTCGCGCCAGACGCCGTTCAACTGCAGGTAGCGACGCGCGCGGCCTTCGATCTGGAAGCCCAGGCGCGCCAGTACCTGGGCGCTACGCACATTGTCCGGCACGTATTGCGCCATGACCCGGTGCAGCCCCAGCGGGCCGAACACGAAAGCGATGCCCTGCGTGGCCGCCCACTGCATCACACCGCGACCCTGCCAGCCGGCATCCAGCCCATAACCAAGATGGCAGGCCTGAAATGCGCCCCGCTGGATCTGGGTGAACCCCACCGTGCCGATCACCTCCTGCCCGGCCTGCAGGACAAGTTGCAGCTCGCGCTCGCCGGGCACCGACATGCGGTACGCACTGCATATCCGGCGCCACCCTTCGGCGGTGTAGAACGCGGGCGGCCGCAACGGCATCGCCTCGACCAGGTGCGCCCGGTTACGTGCGTGATACCCGGCCACGGCGAGCGGATCCACACCGGACAGGTCGGAGAGCACCACGCCATCGTCGCGGCACACCGGGCGAAAAGCGGGCAGGCTCATGGCCGCCCCCTGCAGTGTTGACTGTCTGCTCCACGACGTCCGGCATCCATCGACCAGCACGCTGCGGATGCGGTCACGATACGGCCATTGCGCCGGCTACCCAGGCACACGCCTGCGCGCCGGCATGCACACGCCGTATCGATCCGGATTTCAAACGGCGTGGCCGGCAACGCCTGGCCAGCACCGGCCAGCGTGGCACGAGGGCGATGCGTCAGGCGCGCCGTGCAGAAGAGACGTGCCCGCTGCGGGCCGCGTTTGCGCAGGCTTGGCAGCTGCGGTGCGGAGCTGTTGCCTGCCACCCTGAAGCGGCCGACACAACCCAGCCAGCCGTCGCCAGCCACGTGCGCACGCCGCACAGGACCGCCGTGTACGCGTGGTCCATGCCCACTCCACGCGCCGGCCGCGCCCGCATGGCGGCGAGCGCCGTGGTCTTGTTGGACGCTCTTAGGCGGCAGCAGCCGAGTCAAGCGCCTGCGCCACCTGCCACTCGATGGCATCCAGGTTCGGCAGCAACGCGCTTTGCTCGCCGAGCAGCACGCGCATGTGCACGCCGTCCGGCAGCGCCTCTTCCGAGGCGTCGGCCAGCAGGCCGTCGCGCGGCACCGAGATCAGCTGTGGAAACGAAGCCGTCAGCAAGGCGAAATACGGCAGCGCAGGATTGCCGCCCAGCGCCTTCAGCACGATGACCTTGTTGTTGACCGCAGTGGGTTCATCGCCCAGGCCGCTGAAGCGCGCGAACGACAGCAGCGGCACCTTCCAGCCGTACCAATCGATACGCCCGACCACCCAGCGCGGCATGTCCGGCAGCGCTTCGACCGCCACGCGCGACATCACCTCGGCCACCGTGGCGTTGGGCAACAGCACCCGTTCGGTGCCGGCCTGAATCAGGACGCCGCGGATTTCGTCATTGTTGGCGTAGCTCATTGCAGGTTTCCGATCTGAAAGGGAGCGCCCGGCTTACGCCGGCCAACGCTGTGCCAACGCCTGCGCCAACTGCGCGGGATCGCCGGTCAGGATGCCTTGCCGGGCCAGGCGCGCGGCAGCGGCCGGGTCGTAGCAGCCATCGGCAGACTGACCTGCCAGCCAGCCGCCCTGCCCGGCCAGTGCCAACGATGCGTCCACCAGCGCCTCGTTGGCGCCGCTGAGCAGCAGCACCGCACTGTCGCCGGGCGGCAGCGCGGCAATCAGCCCGGCAGCATCGCTGTGCGCCACGAAGGCCAGCGCGCCGGCGTGCTGCTGCAGACCGACGTCGTCGGACAGCACATAGACCTTGCCCGGGGCGACCACCTGGCCCGGTTCGCCCAGCTCCACCGGCAGCGCCGACACGCGCCCCATCTGGCGCACCAGGTTGCCGTACTGGCCACCATCGAGGGTCATGCGCACCAGCACCGCGCGTGGAAACTGCGGCGGCAGCGCGGCCAGCAGGCGACGGATCGCGTCCGGTCCGCCGATCCCGGCCATCACCAGCACCGCGCCGGTCACCTCGCCACTGTGTTCCAGGTCCACCAGCGACAATCCGCCGGTCGACAAGGCTGCAACGTCCAGCTCGGCGCGCGGGCGCACCACCACGGTGACGTCGTCCACCAGGCCCCAGGTGCTGGAATCGCCCAGCGTCAGGCCGGGCGTGTCGGCGGCGGCCGGGGTCCCGGTCTGCGCGGCCGTGCGCGCAAACAACGCATCGCCCGGCATGTTCTCGAATGCGTGCGCGGCGGCTTCCAGATGCTGATCCAGCTGCAGGTCCGAATGCTGGCGTGGTTCCAGCGTCAGGCCCGGCTCGGGCTGCAGCGAGGGTTCGCTTTCGGTGCCCGGCGGCAGCACGTCGGCGTGGCCGTGCAGCTTGGCAGCCAGATGGCGCACCCAGCGCTGCGCTTCCCAGCCCTCGCGCCGCACGGTGAGCTCGGCTTCGTCGAAGATCACCGTCACGCCGGGCATGTTGAAGGCCGGCTCCAGCGCTTCGAGCGCGTCTTCGATCGACGGCTCCAGTGCAACCAGCACCGCCACCGGCTCGGCGTCGCGCAGCATCTGCACGTCGACTGCAGACGGTTCGTCTTCCAGCACCACCTGCGCACCGGCCAGGCCGAGCGCTTCGCGCAGGCGCTCGCGCGCCTGACCGGGCCGGCCCAGCAGGGCAACCGGAGTTCCCATTGCGCCATTAGTCTCGGACACGGGCGATCCCCAGCAGGTCATACACGTTTCGCATCAGATCCAACTCTTGGTAAGGCTTGCCCAGGTAACGCTGCACGCCGATCTCGAAGGCGCGCTGGCGGTGCTTCTCGCCACTGCGCGAGGTGATCATCACGATCGGCACCGCCTTGAAGCGCGGATCGGCGCGCATTGCGGTTGCCAGCTCGTAGCCGTCCATGCGCGGCATTTCGATATCCAGCAGCATCAGGTCGGGCACGCGCTCTTCGAGCAATTCCAGTGCCTCGACACCGTCGCGGGCGGTGGTGACGTCCAGGTTGTGGCGTTCCAGCACGCGGCTGGTGACCTTGCGCATGGTCAGCGAGTCGTCGACCACCATCACCAACGGCACCTGCCGCTGCGCTTCGGCGGGGCTTTCCAGCGCCGGACGCGCCGGCTGGCTGAGGTAGCGACGCACCAGCGGTGCCACGTCCAGGATCACCACCACGCGGCCATCGCCGGTGATGGTAGCGCCGTAGATGCCCGGCACCGAGGCAATCTGCAGGCCCACCGGCTTGACCACGATTTCGCGGTTGCCCAGCACCTGGTCGATCGCCACCGCCGCGCGCAGATCGCCCGCACGCACCAGCAGCAACGGCACCTGCGCCTGCCCATCGGCACGCGCGGCGGCCTGGCCGACCAGCGAGCCGAGATCGTGCAGCACGTACTCCTCGCCGGCGTAGTGGTAACCGCCCTCGCCCGACTCGTAGCGGGTGCGCGAGATACGGCCGATACCGCTGACCGACGCCACCGGCACCGCAAAGGTGGTCTCGCCGATGCGCACGAACACCGCCTGGGTGACCGCCAGCGTCTGCGGCAGGCGCAAGGTGAAGGTGACGCCCTGGCCACGCACCGAGTGGATATCCACCGAGCCGCCCAGCTGACGCACTTCGTTGCGCACCACATCCATGCCCACGCCACGGCCCGCCAGCTGGCTGACGTGCTCGGAGGTGCTGAAGCCGGAGGCGAAGATCAATGCATCCAGTTCGACATCGCTGAGCTCCTGCCCGGGTTCGATCAGACCGCGCTGCTCGCCACGGCGACGGATCGCCTCGCGGTCCAGCCCGGCGCCGTCGTCGGCCACCTCCAGCACGATTTCCGAGCCTTCGCGGCGCAGGCGGATCGCGATGCTGCCTTCTTCCGGCTTGCCCGCGTCGCGCCGTTGTTCCGGGCTTTCCAGCCCATGCGCGACCGAGTTGCGCAGCATGTGTTCCAACGGCGCGACCATGCGATCGAGCACGTTGCGATCGAGTTCGCCCTGAGTGCCTTCCAGCACCAGATGCACCTGCTTGCCGGTGTCGCTGGCCGCCTGGCGCACCACACGGCGCAGACGCGGCACCAGGCCATCGAAGGGCACCATGCGCGCGCGCATCAGGCCGTCTTGCAGCTCGGAGCTGACGCGCGACTGCTGTTGCAGCAGGCCGTCGTACTGACGCGAGAGATCTTCCAGCACGCCCTGCAAGCCGCCCAAGTCGGCCGCCGACTCGTTCAGCGCACGGCTGAGCTGCTGCAGGGTGGAGAAGCGGTCCAGTTCCAGCGGATCGAAGGTGCGATCGCCCTGGTCCTGCTCGCGCTGGTAACGCGCCACGATCTGCGCTTCGGTTTCCAGGTCCAGACGACGCAGCTGGTCGCGCAGACGGGCGTTGGTGCGATCCAGTTCGCCCATGGCACCACGGAACGCGCCCATCTGCTGTTCCAGACGCGAGCGGTAGATCGCCACTTCGCCGGCGTGGTTGACCAAGCGATCGAGCAGGTCGGCGCGCACGCGCACCTGTTCCTGCTGGGTACGCGGCATCAGCTCTTCTTCGGCCTGGCCTTCGACCGGGATCGGCGCCGACAACGGTGCCGGCTCCACCGACGCCTTGGCGATCGCGCGGACATCGGCGTCGCTGGGCGGGGCCGCATCACGGCCACGGGTACGGGTTTCGAAGGCTTCCACCAGGTCGGTCGGCATCGCCACCGCGCGGTGCATGCCGGTACGGGTCAGCAGCTGATGCAGACGGTCGAAGCCACGCTCGAACAGGCGCACGTCATCGCGGTCGATGTCGGTGCGGTTGGCCGCCACCGCTTCCAGCAGCGATTCGATTGCATGGCCCAGGTCGCCGATGGCGTTGATGCCGGCCATGCGCGCGCCGCCCTTGAGCGTGTGCAGATCGCGCTGCAGTCCGTTGAGGACATCGCGGTCTTCGGGCACTTCGCGCATGCGGGCGATCAGACCATCGCAATGGTCCAGCAGATCGCGGCCTTCTTCGACAAAGATGTCGACCAATTCGCCATCGAGCTGATCGAAGTTGAGCGGGCCGATATCGAACGCAGCGCCCACGTCGTTGGCTGCGGTCTCCACGCGTGCGGCATCTTCCACCGGTGCGCTGAAGGCGGCGGTGTCTTCCGGCACGACGGCGCTGTGGTCGGTTGGCTCGTGCGCGCTGGCGGCTGCGTGCTGGTCTGCAGCGTCGTCCGCGCCGGCATGCTGATCGGCGTCGGTGTGGACGCCGGCATCCGTGTGATCGGCATGTGCTGCATGCCCGGTCGCGGCAACCACGTCCCCGGCGACATCCGCGTCGGCATGTGCTGCAGCGTCGGCGCTGACAGCCCATGCGTCGTGCAGGTCCGGCGCGGTGTCCGATTGCGGATCGCCTGTCTCCTCGACCTGATCGGCCGCATGCGCCATTTCGAACGCCTGCACCGATTCGATGGTGTGATCAGGCAGGGCGTCGGCGTCGGCCTGCGCAGTCTGTGCGTACTCGGCGTGCGCAAGCTCCGCGTCGGCCTGCTCGGCGTCGGAGTGCAGTGCTTCGGACTGCTCGACGTCGGTGTGCTGGTGCGCGGCAGTCTGCTCGGCTTCGGCCGCATGTTCGTGCGCAGACGTGTCCGGCTGCGACTGCTCGCCCGCATCGACGTGCTGCTGCGCCTGCATCTGCCCGCCTGCGTACTGCTGCGCGTCCGAAGCCGCGTCCTGGTCCGCATCCGCGTGCTGAGTCGACGCGTGTTCTGCCGCCGCTGCATGCTCGTCAGACTGCGCGAGGTCCGCAGAATGCGGCTGTTCGCCCGCAAGCGTTTCACCAGCATGTGGCAGTGCTGCGTCGCTGTGCTGCAACGCCTCGTCCGCCGGCTGTTCGCCAGACAATTCCTGCGTGTCGGCCTGTGCGTGCACGCCCTGATCGACCGCATGGCCGTCCTGGTCGGACGGCACGCTGTCCAGCGCCGCGGTTTCCGGCGTCCAGTCTTCTGCGGTGGTTGCCTGCGGCTGCGCGTCCAACGCAACGTCGGCGTGCACGGCTTCCAATGCTTCGATGGTCTCGACCGCGTCGTCCGGGCGTGCTGCTGCGTGCTCGTCGTGCGTCTGCGCGTGCGCGGCCTGCGCATCCGTCGTCTGCTCGGCATCGGCATCTGCCGTGGCCAGCGTCTGCGCCTGGCCCAACGCAGCTTCTGCGTCGGCCAGCTCGTCTACCGCAACGCTGTCTGCCCGCGCGCTGGTCGCATCAGTGTCGTGCTCGCTGGACACACCATCAACAACTGCCTCGTTCGGCGCCTCTGCAGCGTGCTCGCCCGGCGCATGGTCGTGCGGCGCGGTCTGCGCATGTTGCAGCTCGGTCGCATCCCAGGCGTCGGCCTCGACCAGCGGCTCGTCGGCCGACGTGTCCTGTGCGTCGGCATCCTGCGCTACGGCCTGGTCTGGCTGCTCGTGCTGCGCGGCATCGCCATGCAGTGCATCGGTAAGCTGCCCGGAATCGGCAACCGGTAGCAGCGCATCATCGCTCGCTGCGTGCGCAGCGTCGGCAGTCGCGTCGACGTGTTCGTGTTCGTGTTCGTGTTCGTGTTCGTGTGGCGCAGCGTGCCCGGCAGCGTCGACGGCGTGCGGTGCAGGCGCGTCCAATGCAAGCGCCGAATCGTGCTCGGCTTCAGCCTCGGCCAGTTCGTCCACTGCGATCGGCGCATCGGCCGACTGCGGCTGCGCGTGTTCGGCATCGGGCGTCGGTGCGTCGGTTTCGGGCGTCAGCGCGCTGGAATCCAGGTACGGCGACAGATCTTCCACGCCGGTCAGTTCGACCGGCGCAGCGTGCCCGGCAGCCGCGTCGCTGGTCGCGTCGAGGTCGTCGAGCTCTTCCAGGAACGCCTGCGGCGGCCACTGCGCTTCCGGCAACGTCTCGACCAGGGCGCGCAGGCGCTCGGTCAACGGCGCAAACGACGGGATCAACGGCGCGTCGGCGCGCAGTGCAGTGACCGTGGTGGCGATGGCTGCGGCGGTGGCCGCGATCGCGTCGATGCCTTCGGACGACGGTGTGGCCGATGCAGCGAGCAGGCGCTTGACGTAGCTTTCGGCCGGCGTGGTCACCAACGTGATTTCCGGCACATCGGTCATTGCAAACGCGCCACTCATGGTGTGCACGGCGCGCAGCAATTCTTCGGTCGCCAGTTGCGGCGCGACGCGGGTGGCCTGCAGCCAGGCATTGACCGTGTCCAGATGCGTGGCGACCTCGGCTTCGAGGATCTCGCGCAGCACACTGTCCACCGATGCCGGCGTGCCACCGCTGGCCGCAACCGCACTGGTCTGTGCAGAGACCGCGGCGATCTCGGGCACGGCCGGCGTGGCCGGTGCGGGCACGTAATAGACCTCTTCGCCGGCTGCAACGCGCTCGGCAATGGCCTGGATTTCAGGCAGATCCGCGCTGATGCGGCCCTGGTCGCGCAGCGCGGCATTGAACTGCGGTAGCACCTCGTAGGCCAGTTCCACCATCGCCACGACCGCCGGGCTGGCCGGGCGCGAATTGTCGAGCACGCGGTTGAGCATGCTCTCGATCTTCCAGCTGAACTCGCCGAGTACGCTGGCACCGACCAGTCGCCCACTGCCCTTCAGCGTGTGGAAAACGCGACGGATCGGACGCAGGTTGTCCGGGCTGTTCGGGGCAGCGCGCCAGATGGGCAGCAACTGCCCGAGGTTGACCAGTTCCTCGTCGAACTCTTCAAGGAAGACATCACGGATGTCGTCATCGATATCGCTGTCGCCGAAGCCACCGAAGATGCCGGCATCGGCCGCCACCGGCGCGGGCTCGCTGACCGCGACAGGCGCGACGTCTGCAGCCTGGTCGTTGCGCACGGGCGCATCCTGCGGGCGCTCCACCTCGAATTGCGCAGCAGCGGCGTCGAGCTGGGCCAGAAACGCGGCCGAGGCATCGTCCAGCTCGAACTCGCTGACCGTGGCCTGCTGCACCCGCGCGGGCGTCTGCTCGGCGCTCGCTTCGGCCGGTGCGTCGTCTGCCTCAGGGGTGGACTCGACGAACGGGTCGTCGTGTTCCGGCGGTGCAACCGGCGGGCTCGGCGGCGGCGAGAACGCATCGTCGATGCTGACCTGCGCGCGACGCGCCTGGTTGTCGGCAATGAAGTCCAGCGGCGCGTCGGCCTGGTCGGCATCACCCGGCAGATCGATGTGCGTGATCTGCAGCGGTGCCTCGTCGGCCGGCACGGAGACAGCGGCCTGCTCCTGTTCCAGCGCACTCAGGTCCACGGTGTAGCTGACCTGCGTGGCCTCGCTTGCGACGTGGCTGTCCTGCTCGGCCGAGACCGGGTCGAAGGCGGAGCTTGCAATCGGCGCCGTCTGCCCGGTGGTCTCCAGGTGCCAGTCGCCCGGCGCCTGCGCACCGTCGTCGTCGGACAACTCCACTGGAGCGACCGTAAACGGCACGTGCCCCTGACCGGAGCGGGTTTCTTCCGCAGCGACAGGGTCGAACGAGAACACCGTATCGGTGGCCGCTGCGCCGGTGTCGTGCACGACACTGGCGGCAAACGGCGTCTCGACCACGGTTTCATTGGCCCATTCCAGCGACGCGGCGGGCACCGCATCGTTGGCCGCCGCAGCCGGCGTGCCGGCATGCGCAGCAGGCGATGCCGCCACCGGCTGCAATGCGGCAACGCTGCCGGGCTGGTCGGTGCCGACCGGCAATTCGGACGGCTGCCCGGACGGCAGCGGCCAATACCGCAGCGTTTCCAGGCTGTTGCGGGTGATGTCCAGAATCTCCTCGCGGCCGGGACGGCGCTCGCGCAGGGCTTCCAGGTAGTACTCCAGGCTGGCCATCGCATCGGCCAGGGTGTCCAGCTGACGGCCGCTGGGCACGCGCTGCTTGCCGATCAACTCCAGATCGACATAGCGCCGCACGCCTTCCAGGTAATCGGCGGCCTGCGGCAATTCGAGGATGCGCAGTGCACCACCGACTTCGCCCAGCAGATGCGGCACATCGGCCAGGCGCGCGTGGTCCCAATTGGTTTCGATGAAGGCGACGAAATGTTCGCGCGCCGCACCGAAGTTGGCGATCGCTTCCTGCGCCAGCACGTCCACGGTGCGGCGCACTTCCGAGGAGGTGGCACTGTTGCTGGCTTCGTTGCCATCGCCGAGATCGGCGCCAAGGCTGGCGACCTGATCGTCCAGGGAGGCATCCACGTACAGCAGCGCGCCGGCGATATCCAGCAGCACGCCTTCGTCCATCTGCACCTGACCGTCGACCACGCGCGCCAGCGCGTCGCGCTGCTGCACGACGACATTGCGCGCAACGCCCAGGCCCATCATGCCCAGCGTGTCGGCAACGCTGCCCAGATCCTTGACCTGGGTCTGCAGCTCGGCGATGTCGCCGCCGGTGCGCAGATGCAGGTCCAGCGCGTCCTTGACGCGCAGCAGTTCTTCCTTGACCGCGCTGCCGACGGTGTCGAGCAATTCGCGGTTACGCCCGGAAAGGCTGCCGCGGGCGTGATCCAGCTCGGCTTCGGTGGCAACACCGGCCTGCGGGTCGAACGCGAACAACACGCTTTCACTCAGACCGGGCTGGCCACGGGTCGCGCGGATTTCATTGAGCAGCGGCAGCAGCACGATCGGAATGTCGCGGTGGCCGTTCTGCAGGCGCTCCAGATAATCGGGCAGCAGCACGGTGCCGCGCATCAGCATGGCGCAGGCTTCGTCGCGGTCGGCGACCTCGCCGACCTGTACGGCCTGGGCCAGCAGTTCCAGCTCTTCGGCCACCATGGCCGGCGCATACAGCTCCACCATGCGCAGCGTGCCCTGCACCTGGTGCAGATAGCCCGCGCAGAAGCGCATCCGACTGGTATCGGACGGTTCTTCGGCGAAGTATTCGATCTCGTTGCGCGCCTGGCGCAAGGTCTCGTCCAGCTCCGGCTTGACCCAGCCCAGTGCGGCGTGGCTCATCGCATCGCGAAGCGCGCTCATTGCAGCCCCCTGACAACGGCCGGCTCACCGCTGCTGCGGTCACCGGTCACTTCCTGCATCGACGTAATGCGACTACGCGCCATCTGCTGATCCTTTCCCGTTCCGCGTCGTGGTCACGCCGGCAGCTTGAAGTCGGCGACCGAACGGCGCAGATCGGCAGCAAGCTCGGCCAGGTTGCCGATCGACTCGGCCGTCTGTTCCGCACCCTGCGATGTCTGGCTGGTGATCTGACGGATCACGCCCATGGTCTGTGTGATATCCGTCGCCGCCGCCGACTGCTGGTGCGCCGCGATGGAGATGTTCTTAATCAGGTTGTTCAAGGCGTTGGACACGCGCTCGATTTCGGTCAGCGCGGTGCCGGCATCTTCGGCCAGGCGCGCACCGGACACCACTTCGGAGGTGGTCTGCTCCATCGAGCTGACCGCCTCGTTGGTATCGGCCTGAATGGTCTGCACCAGGCCTTCGATCCGGCGCGTCGCACCGGAAGTGCGTTCAGCCAGGCGCTGCACTTCGTCGGCCACCACCGCGAAACCGCGACCGGCCTCGCCTGCGGATGCCGCCTGCACCGCGGCGTTGAGCGCCAGGATGTTGGTTTGCTCGGAAATGTCGTTGATCAATTCCACGATCGAGCCGATCTCCTGCGAGGATTCGCCCAGGCGCTTGATGCGCTTGGAGGTTTCCTGGATCTGGTCGCGGATCTGGTCCATGCCCTGGATCGTCTCGCGCACCACGCCGGCACCCTCGGCGGCGATGACCACCGAACGCTGCGCCACTTCGGCCGATTCGGTGGAGTTGCGCGAGACCTGTTCGATGCTGGCAGCGATTTCGCTGATGCGCTCGGAGGCGGTGGTGATCTGGTTGGCCTGCTGGCCGGCCGCTTCGGCCAGCTGCATTGCGGTGGCCTGGGTTTCCTGGGTCGACACGGCCACCTTGGCGGAGGTGTCGTTGATGGTGGTCACCAGGTGGCGCAGTTCGTCCACGGCGTAGTTGATGGCGTCTGCAATCGCGCCGGTCATGTCCTCGGTCACCGAGGCCTTGACGGTCAGGTCACCCTCACCGAGCGAGCTGATTTCGTCCAGCAAGCGCATGATCGCCTGCTGGTTGCGGCTGTTGAATTCCACCTGTGCCTGGTAGCGCACGTCCTGCTCGCGGGTGCGCACCCGCACCGAGCTCCATACGAAGCCGATGATGGCCAGCAAGGCGACCAGGCCGGACACCACGCCCAGCCAGAAATTCGGGAACAGGCGGGTGTCGCGGACCGAACCGAACGCCGAAAACGCATCGAACAGCTTCTTGCTGTCGTCGAGCATCTTGTTGGAGCCGGCGGTCAGTGCGGCCGCCGACGACTGCGCGGCGAACAGGTTGCGCGAGCTGGCGAGGATCGCGTCGATGTCCTTCTTCATCGTCGCCCACTGCGCCTGCGACTGCTCCAGCGCCGCCAGCGCGGCCGGATTGCGCACCGCGGCGATGCCGAGTTCGTCGTTGCCTGCGCGCAGGCCGTCCAGCATCTGCGTGAACACCACCGAGTCACGCGCCAGCGCGTCGCCCGAGGCGGCCGCATTGGCGCCACCGGCGCGCATTTCGGTCACCCGGCGCGCCATGGTGCCGGCGACCACGACCTGCTGCAGCGTGTTGTAGATCTGCGCGGCGGGCGCGCCGCTGACGGTCATCGCGCGCACCACTTCGTTCAACTGCGCCTGCAGTTGCGGCACGCTGCCGGAGAAGCGTTCGGCGTTGCCGGCCAGGCCGAGCACCGCCGGTTCGCTGGCGATGATCTGATCGGCGTTCTTGCTCAGCGGCACCCAGGTCGCCTTGAGCTGCGCCATCGAACTGGCCACCGAACCTTCCTGGCCGTAACGGCCATCGAGTTCGCTCACCGTGCTGTCGATGCGGCCCTTGGTTTCCTTGAACGCGGCGAATGCCTTGGCGTCGCCGGATACCGCTTCGCGGCCCTGGTTCGCCAGCTGCTGCGAGAGCACCTGCAGGTCGGCCGCGCCGGTGCCGGCACCGGCCAGGCGGCTGCCCTGCCAGGTGGCGACGCCGGTGTTGGCGCCAAACACGATCATCGACAACACCAGCAAGCCAAGCCAGAAGCTGGTGCTGACGCTGCCGAGCTTGTTGGTCTTGCGGGCGTCCGGGGCGGTACTCATGGTTCGACCTCGATCTGTATGACGTGGCGGGGTCGCGGCTTAGGCCGCGGCCTGCCGGAATTCAGGAGTGCGCGACAGCAATGCCAGGGAGAACACACCCCAGTCCTGCGTCTCGTTGCGGAAGGCACGCTCGATGAAGTGGGCGTAGCGGCCCTGGGCCAGCTCGCCGGGCTCGACTGCCTGCGCCTGTTCGAAACTGCGCTGGCCGTAGAGCTCATCGATGGTCAGCGCGACGTCGCCGCCGCTCTGACGCATGATCAGCACGCGTTGGCCTTCCTGCAGCACCGTGCGACGGCCTTCCAGGAATTGCTTCAGATCGATCACCGGAAACAGATTGCCGCGCAGGTTGCCCACGCCCAGCAGCCAGGGCTGTGCGCCCGGCACCGGGGTAACCGGCGGCATCGGCACGATTTCCGCTACCTCGCGGAAGTCCGAGACCAGGCGCCGGGTACCGACGCGATAGCCGACACCACGCCAGATATCTGCCGAGAACTGACGTTCCGGCAGCGGCGTGGCGTGCGCAAGACTACGACGTTCGTAGTCTTCGAGAATATCGAATGGAGAACGCATCAACGCACCAGTTGTTTGATGCGCGCGATCAGATCGTCTTCGCGCGGCGGCTTGACGATGTAGTCGCTGGCACCTTGTCGCAGCCCCCAGGCCTTGTCGGTTTCCATGCCCTTGGTGCTGACCAGCAGCACCGGGATGTCCTTGGTGGCCTGGTCGCGTGCCAACGCACGCGTTGCCTGGAAGCCGCTCATGCCGGGCAGCACCACATCCATCAGCACCAGATCGGGCGCCTGGCTGCGAACCAGCTCAAGTCCCGCTTCGGCGTTGTCGGTGGCGACGACCGTATGGCCAGCTTTTTCCAGCCATTGACTGAAGACTGCCCGATCGGTGGGCGAGTCCTCGATCAATATAATTCGAGCCATGTTGCCTTTCCCCCTGGTCAGGCGTGGACGTACGTGCGGATCGCGCTCAGTAGTTCTTCACGGGTGAACGGCTTGGTCAGATATTGCTCGGAACCGACGATGCGGCCACGTGCCTTGTCGAACAGGCCATCCTTGGACGACAACATGATGACCGGCGTCGACTTGAAGAGCTGGTTGCCCTTGATCAACGCGCACGTCTGGTACCCATCCAGGCGCGGCATCATGATGTCGACAAAAATGATCTGAGGTTGCTGGTCCGCAATTTTGGCCAGTGCCTCGAAACCATCCGTTGCTGTCACTACTTCACACCCTTCCCGCTTCAGCAGCGTTTCGGCGGTGCGGCGAATAGTTTTCGAATCATCGATCACCATCACCTTCAGTCCTGCGAGTTCCCCACCCGCAGCAATGTTTTCACTCATGCAAATATCCCCGGGCGCGCGACGCTTCATCCCTTCCGACGTCGCTACGAAACTGCATGTATATCCCAAGACCCGCATCGACTGTCAAGGGCGCATTGCCGGGGCCCCGCCAGGCGGACGTTCCGACCACGTCTGGGCGCGTCCAAACCGACGAGTCGCGCATCTGCGACCGCCCAGGCACGCCATCGCCCACCGCTTGAAGTTACCATCGGCAGCCTGTTCGAAAGGTTTAGCCCCATGTCGCTCGACGTCGTTGTGGTGATGGATCCCATCGCCTCCATCAAGATCGTAAAAGACACCACCTTCGCCATGCTGCTGGAAGCCCAGCGTCGTGGGCATCGCCTGCATTACGTGCGCCCCGGCGGACTCAGCCTGCGCGAAGGCCGCGCGGTGGCGCAGGTTGCGCCGCTGAGCGTGCGCGAAGACACGACCAGCTGGTTCACCCTGGGCGAGTTCGCCGAGCTGGCATTCGGCCCCGGCCAGGTGGTGCTGATGCGCAAGGACCCGCCGGTGGATGCGGAGTTCGTCTACGACACCCAGGTGCTGAGCGTGGCGCAGCGCGCCGGCGCGCAGATCGTCAACGACCCGCAGGGCCTACGCGACTACAACGAGAAGCTGGCGGCGCTGCTGTTTCCGCAGTGCTGCCCGCCGACCCTGGTCAGCCGCGACGCGGCCGCGCTCAAGGCCTTCGTGCTGGAGCACGGCCAGGCGGTGCTCAAGCCGCTGGACGGCATGGGTGGGCGCTCGATCTTCCGCAGTGGCACCGGCGACCCCAACCTCAACGTGATCCTGGAAACGCTGACCGACGGCAACCGCAAGCTGACCCTGGCGCAGCGCTTCATCCCCGACATCACTGCCGGCGACAAGCGCATCCTGCTGGTGGACGGCGTGCCGGTGGACTATTGCCTGGCACGGATTCCGCAGGGCGACGAGTTCCGCGGCAACCTGGCCGCCGGCGGACGCGGCGAAGGCCGCCCGCTGTCCGAGCGCGACCGCTGGATCGCCGCGCAGGTCGGCCCGGAAATGCGCCGCCGCGGCATGCGCTTCGTCGGCCTGGACGTGATCGGCGATTACCTCACCGAGGTCAACGTCACTAGCCCCACCTGCGTGCGCGAGCTGGATGCGCAGTTCGGCCTGAACATCGCCGGGCTGCTGTTCGACGCCATCGAGGCCGGCGCCGCGCAATGAGCACGGCGGCGGCCCTGCCTGCTTCCATGGACGAACGCCGGCGGCTGACCACCACGCTGGTGATCTCGTTGCTGCTGCACGGCGCGCTGATTTTGGGCGCGGGCTTTGCGGTCAGCGAGGACGCGCCGCTGGTGCCGACCCTGGATGTGATCTTCAGCCAGACCAGCACGCCGCTGACGCCCAAGCAGGCCGACTTCCTGGCCCAGGCCAACCAGCAGGGCGGCGGCGACCACGCCACCGCGCAGCGCCCACGCGACAGCCAGCCCGGCGTGGTGCCGCAGGACCGCACTGGCCTGGCCCCTCAGGCGCAACGCGCCACCAGCGTGAACGCGCCGGAGCCGACCCAGACCCGGGTGGTGAGCAGCCGCCGCGGCGAACAGACGGTGCCGAGCCCGCAACCGAATCCACAGACCGACCCGCTCACCCCGGCCGATGCGCAACGCGTGCAGCGCGATGCGGAAATGGCCCGGCTGGCTGCCGAAGTGCACCTGCGCTCGGAGCAGTACGCCAAGCGCCCGAACCGCAAGTTCGTCTCTGCCAGTACCCGCGAATACGCCTACGCCAACTATCTGCGTGCATGGGTGGACCGTGCCGAGCGCGTGGGCAACCTGAACTATCCCGACGAGGCGCGGCGCCGCCGGCTGGGCGGCAAGGTGGTGATCAGCGTGGGCGTGCGCCGCGACGGCAGCGTGGAAAGCAGCCGCGTGCTGATCTCCAGCGGCGTGCCGGCGCTGGACGATGCCGCCTTGCGCGTGGTGCAGCTGGCACAGCCGTTCCCGCCGCTTCCCACGACCAAGGACGACGTGGACATCCTGGAAGTCACCCGCACCTGGCTGTTCCTGCCCGGTGGGGAGCTACACGACGACCGGTGAGGCGGTGCGCGCCTGATCGATGCGCGCACGGTGCCGCGCTGCGGATGGGGTGACGGTGCTGCCCGGCGCGCAATGCGAACGGGCCGCCGCCGCGCATGCCGTCGATCGGCGTGAAGCTACCCGGCGGGCAGAATTCCAGCGTGGTGCCCAGCGCATCGCCGACTGCCAGGCCGAGCAGGCACCTGCGAAAACGGGTGCGTTATGCAGCGTCGTTCACGGCGTCGCGCCGGCCGCCTTGGCAGCGCGGGCGGCCTGTTGCTCGACCAGGGTGAGTGCGACGTTGTCGCGCAGGTAAGCCGGCTCCACCCGCTCCGGCGCCACGCCTTCGCCGCGCTGCAACGCCGGCACCGCGAGCGTGAGCAGATCGGCCGCACGTGGCAGCGCGGTTGCATCGACACTGGTCAGGCGGGTCGCAAAACGCTGTTGCAGCAGTGCGTCGGCCGCGGCGAAACCGGTGCCGACACCGGCCATACGCGCGGCGCTGTCGGGCAGCGCGAGCGCGTCCGGTGCGCACACCACTTCCGGTGCCAGTTCCAGCAAGGTGTCGCCGCTGCGCGCAAACACGCCGGCATACACCTCGCCCATGCGCGCGTCGATGCAGGCCAGCACATGGGGTGCATCTGCCGGCGCGCGCAGGGCCAGCACCTGCAGCGTGGAGATGGCCAGCACTGGCAGATCCAGCGCCAGGGCGATGCCTTGCGCGATGCCGATCGCCAGACGCACGCCGGTGAACGCACCGGGGCCACGGCCCACCGCAATCGCATCGAGCTGGCGGCGCGCGATACCTGCCTCGGCCAACAGCTGCTCGGCCCACGGCAGTGCCAGTTCGGCATGGCGGCGTGGCGCCAGTTCGAAACGCTCGATCACGCGGCCATCCACGTGCAGCGCAACGGAGCAGGCTTCGGTGGACGTTTCGAATGCGAGGATGTTCATGGGAGAGCCGGAACCGGGGACCCGGGACTGGGAACCCGGAAAGGGGCAAAGTTTAACTGATCGATTCGAGGGGCCGGGACCGTGTCCGCGCGTGCCAACCGATCCATGCGGGTAGGTATGCACAAGCGACTGGGCGGACCGACCGGCAACGCGACATCCGCGACGGCCATTGCACATCAATGCGGCATGCGCGGCCGCCCCTGCGTACTTCCGACGGCCACCACCAGCTCGCCCTGCGTTTATCCGGGTTCCTGGTCCCCGGTTCCCGGTCTCGTCCCCTGCGGCTCAAAAAACGCCTGCACATCGGCAATCTCGCGCGTGCGCGCAAACGGCGGCAGCGATTTCATGAAGGTGCGTCCGTAGCTCTTGTTCACCAGGCGCGGGTCGCATAGCACCAGTACGCCACGGTCGGTTTCGCTGCGAATCAAGCGGCCCACGCCCTGCTTGAGCGCGATCACCGCCTGCGGCAGTTGCTCGTCGCGGAACGGGTTGCCGCCGTCGCGGCGGATCGCATCCAGGCGCGCTTCGAATACCGGATCGTCGGGCGCGGCGAACGGCAGCTTGTCGATCACCACCACGCTCAAGGCATCGCCGACCACGTCCACGCCCTCGCGGAAACTGGCCGAGCCCAGCAGCACGCCGTTGCCGGAATCGCGGAAGCGCTGCAGCAAGGTTGCGCGCGGCGCTTCGCCCTGCACGAACAACGGCCACGGCGCACCACGCAAGGCCTCGGCCGCTTCGCGCAGCGCGCGATGCGAGGCGAACAACAAGAACGCACGGCCGTTGGATGCTTCCAGCACCGGCGTCAGTGCCGCGATCAAGGCAGTGCCAAAGCCACGCGCGGCCGGGTCGGGCAGATTCGGCGGCAGATAGCACAGCGCCTGGCGCGCCCAGTCGAAGGGACTGGGCTGCAGCAGGGTCACCGGGTCGCTCAGGCCCAGCCGCTGCGCGATATGGTCAAACTCCCCGCCCACCGCCAGCGTGGCCGAGGTGAACACCCAGGCCGCGTGCGATTTTTCACGGTGTTCGCGCAGCGGGCCGGAGACATCCAGCGGTGTGCGCTGGCAACGGAATCCGCGCGGACTCAGTTCGTACCAGAGCACATCGTCGTCGACCGTCGCTTCCGGCGGATCCTGCGCAAAATCGGGGATCGGCACATCCTCGCCCAGCCAGCGCGACAACCGGTTCAAGGCCTCCTGCGCACGCGCCGTGCAGCCATCGAAACCCGGCGACGCCTGGCGCAACGGCAGCAGCGCCTCGCCCAACCGCGCCAGGGCGGACAGCACTGCATCGAAGCCTTCGCGCACCTGCGGCTTGGCCAGCGCGCGCCATTGCGTGCCACGTGGCGGCAGCCCCTCCATGCCGGCACGTAGTCCGCGCAAGGCCTCGTCCAGCGCCAGGATCGGTGCCTGCAGGCTGGCCTGCGCGCCGGCCACCAACCGCGCTTCCACCATGCAATCGCGCGCCAGTTCCTGCCACGGCCGCATGCCGAAACTTTCGCCGAAGAAATTGGCCGCCAGCTCGGGCAGTTGGTGCGCCTCGTCGATGACGAAGGCTTGTGCGCCCGGCAGGATTTCGCCGAAACCTTCCTGCTTGAGCGCCAGATCGGCCAGCAGCAGATGGTGGTTGACCACCACCAGATCGGCCGCCTGCGCGCGCTGACGGGCCTGCACCACGAAGCACTCGCCGTAGAACGGGCATTCGGTGCCCAGGCAGTTATCGACGGTGGAGGTCACCATCGGCAGCAGCGGCGAGTCGTCCGGCAAGGCTTCGAGCTCGGCCATGTCGCCGTACTGGGTGCGCCCGCTCCAGGCCACGATGCGCTGGAACTGCGACACCTGCTCGGGCGTGGCAAAGCGCGGCTCGCCACGCGCCTGCTGGGTGCGGTACTTGCACAGATAATTGGCACGCCCCTTCAACAACGCGCTGCGCAGCCCGACACCCAGTGCGGCACGCACACGCGGCAGATCGCGATGGAACAGCTGATCCTGCAGCGCACGCGTACCGGTGGAGACGATGGTCTTGAGCCCGGACAACAGCGCAGGCACCAGATACGCGTACGTCTTGCCGGTGCCGGTGCCGGCCTCGGCCAGCAATACATCGCGCTGTTCGAAGGCCTCGGCAATGGCGCCGGTCAGGCGTAACTGCGCCGTGCGCGGCGCAAACGCATCGAGCTGACGCGCCAGCGCCCCGCCCTCGCTGAGCGCCTCGATGCTGGCAGTGACAAGTTGGGACATGGGACCGAACGAAGAGCGGACAGGAAGCACGACAGCCTAGCGCGTGCGCAGTGATGCTGCCTGGGTCCGGCTTGCAGCAGCCGGCAAACACGTCATTGCAGCGAGGACACTACGGTGGACGCGGGGCGCATCGATTTCGTGATTGCGCCATGCCAGCGACAGCTGTCGATGATTGCCGACAAAGTTCAGGCGCCTTTCGATGCCGGACCACGCGATGGCGCTTGCGTCATCCGCGTGGTCCGACAGGCTGTTGCACCTTCGTTGCTACAGATGCCGCGCCCCATCCAGGCACATCAGACCAGGACCAAGGTGGCCGAGGGCGCTCGTCTTGCGTTGTGCTGCGCGGGCTGGCCCACGAAGCGACACAGCCCACCCGCAGGAGGCAGCCGACCGGGCCGCTCGCGCTGCTGGCAGCACGACTGCTGCCGTGCGCACTCAGTACCGCTTGACGCCCGGCACGGTGCAGCCGGCGATCTGCGCCTTGGCAGAGGCTGCATTTTCCTTTTCGCCCCGTGCCAGCCGCGACTGCTCGATGGTCGCCCAATGGCGACGGCACAGCGGGCCGGTCTTGGAGCCAAGCGCGATCGCCTGCTTGGCGAAGCGTTCGGCGGCAGGCCAGTCGGCTTGCAGCACGGATACTTCCGCGCGCTCCTGCAGGATCGCCGGGTCGCCGGACACCAGTCCCAGCGCCTGATCCAGCGCGGCTGCCGCGCCGGGCAGATCGCCGGCCTGGCGCTTGCTCTTGGCGGTCTCGCGCAGATCGTCCACCTGCGGGTCGCGCAGCGGCTGCACCGACAGTTCGGTGTCGTCCACACCGGCCTCGCGTTCGATCAGCAACAACCGCTGGGTCGGGGTGGTCGGGTCCACCGGGGCCGGCGGCGGCGGCGGCGGCGCGCTGACGCAGGCGGTGACTGCGGTCAACACGCCAACCAGGGCAAGCAAGCGGTGGATTCGGGTCATGGGGTCACTCCAGTCAATGCGCGGGTGGGGCCGTGGCAGGTGCGGGGGCGGGTCCTTCGGGCTTCTTCTCCAGACCGAAGAAGCGGCGCCAGCCGCCACCGCTGGATTGCTCGGCGGGCGCTGTGGCCTCGCCGGGAACGCCCTCGATCGACGGCGCACTGCCGGCGCAGGGAGCATACGCGGGCGTGAAGCCAACCACGAACGGGAACTGCCGCGCGCCGGGGCAACCGGCGTCGGTCACACCGGTCCCGGCGGCATCGACCGGCTGCCAGTCCAGCCCCTTGCCGCTGACCTTGAGCGGCGCGCTGGGCAGGCGCGCGAAGATGCTCGACCACACCCGCATCGCACCGGTAGCGCCGTACAGGCCGGTCTGCTCGTTCTGGTCGTTGCCCATCCAGATCACCGCCAGGTGATCGCCGGTGTAGCCGGCATACCAGCTGTCGCGACCATCGTTGGAGGTACCGGTCTTGCCGGCCGGCGACAGCCGCCCCAGCCCGTCGCTCAGCAACTGACGCGCGGTGCCGCCGCTGACCACCTGCTGCAGCGCGATGCTGATCAGGTTGGCCGCCACCGAGTCGCCTTCCTGTGCCGGTGCCGGGGTCTTGTCGTAGCGCTTGAGCAACTTGCCCTGCGGGTCGAGCACGCCACGCACCGCATGCAGCGGCTGGATCTCGCCGCCGGCGGCCAGGAACTGGTACAGCTGCGCCATGCCGTACGGGCTCTGGTCGGTAGCGCCCAGGATCAGCGAAGGATTGGGGTCGGCCTTGATCCCGGCCAGTACCTGGATCAGCTGGGCGATGCGGTCGGCACCGACCTGCATGCCCACCCGCACCGTGGCCTGGTTGTAGGAATGCGCCAGCGCATCGATCAGCCGTACCGTGCCGTGGCTGCGGTTGTCGGAATTGCCCGGCGACCAGGTCTTGCCGCGGCTGAGCTGCACGGTCACCGGCGAGTCGTCGACCCAGCTGGATAGCGCCCAGCGATCCGGCGAGGCCAGGGCCAGCAGGTAGACGAACGGCTTGAGCAGCGAGCCGACTTGGCGCTGCGCTTCCACCGCGCGATTGAACCCGGGCTTGGCCACGTCGCGGCTGCCGACCACCGCCAGCACGTCACCGTTGTGCACATCGGTCAGCACCAGGCCGGCCTGCAAGGGCGGGCGCTTCTTGTTGTCCAGGCGCTTGATGGTGCCGGTCACCGCGCCTTCGGCATACGCCTGCGCAGACGGCGACATACCGGTGAGCACGCTCATGCCGGCGCCCTGCAGCACGCCTTCCGGGTAGTCGTGCGCCAGCTGGCGGCGCACCAGATCCACATAGGCCGGGAAGCGGTTGGCTGCGACCAGGCCCGGCTCCTGCGGCACGCCCAACGGTGCGGCCAGCGCGCGCTTGTATTCGGCATCGTTGATCAGGCTGTTTTCGTGCAGCTTGCCCAGTACGAAATTACGCCGGTCCAGCGCGCGTTCCGGGTTGCGGCGCGGGTCGTAATACGACGGCCCCTTGACCAGCCCGATCAGCAGGGCGATCTGCTCGGTGGTCATCGAATTCAACTCACGACCGAACCACAGCTCCGCGCCCGACGACACCCCGTGGATGGCCTGCCCGCCACGCTGACCCAGGTAGACCTGATTGAGATAGGCCTCCAGGATGGTGCGCTTGTCGTAGCGCGCCTCCATGATCACCGCGTACAGGATCTCGTTGAACTTGCGGGTGAGCGTCTGCTCCTTGCCGATGCCGAGCAGGCCGCTGCGGGCCAGCTGCTGGGTCAGGGTGCTGGCGCCCTGCCGCACCTGGCCGCCGGAGCGCAGCATGATCCAGGCCGCACGCACCATGCCGCTGAGATCGATGCCGTGATGGCTGTTGAAGTCGCGGTCTTCCACCGCCTGCAAGCCGGTCACCAGCAGCTCCGGGACTTCCTCCATGCGCACCAGGCGGCGCTCTTCCTGCTTCTGTCCGTACAGCGTGGCGATGCGTGCCGGGTCCAGACGTGCGCTCTTGAGCGCCTTGCGGTCGCCGGCATCGCGCAGGCTGGCCACGCGGCCACCGGACAGCGCCACCTCGACACGCCGCGCGGGCACACGTCCGTCCACGTCGATATAGCCGCGGCTGGCGATGGTGAAGCGGCTGCCGTCCTGCTGGTAGGTGCCGGCCAGCTTGGCCTGGCCGTCGTCGCGGTAGGACGCCGCATCCAGCTCGGTCTTCAAGGTGGCCGCATCCAGCGCATTGCCGGGCGCCAATACCAACGGCCGCCCGTAAACGCGGGTCGGGATCTGCCAGCGCAGTTCGCCGAACCGTTGGCTGACCTGCTTGTTCAGATACACCGTGTAGGGGATCAGGAAACCGAGCGCCAGCGCAATGCCGGCAAATCCCCAGACAATCAGTCTGCGCTGCCAGCGGGAGCCTTGCTCGTCGGTGTCGTCCTGGAAATCGTCGGAATCGTCGTGGTCGTAGCGTCGGGGCACGGGAATGCGAGAATGTAGAGTCCGGCGAGTCTAGCGCAGCGGTGTCATGGTTGCGGTTCACCGGGCCTGGCGACTTAAGCGCGGCTAACAAACGCCGACACGCCTCGCGCTGTGGTCCGGCGATGCTCGGCGCGGCATGGCCCGCTCGGTACACTGCGCGCTCAGGCCCGCCTTGCCCCATCCGGCGACGGCTCGCCCTGTGTCACTCGTCTCTACGCTGGAGTTCCAACGGAATGTCGATGTCCCTGGCCGATGCGCGCTACCTGTTCAATCGCGTGCTTGGCCTGATCCACCGCAGCGTGGCGAGCATGCGCACCCGCGGGTGGCGCGCCACCTGGCAACGCATTCGCGTGCACACGCAGGCGCCGCCGGTCGCGCTCGGCACCCCGCTCTGGTTGCCGGACGCCACGCCGTTCGACGTATTCGCGGTACCGCACAGCGCCGCGCCACGGGTGACGGTGGTGATTCCGGTGTACAACCACATCGCCCATACGCTGGCCTGCCTGCGCGCGCTCGCCGCGCATCCGCCACGGCTCGCCATCGAGATCATCGTGGTGGACGATGGCAGCAGCGATGCCACCGCGGTGCAGCTGCCGCAGGTCGAGGGCCTGCACTATCACCTGCGCGCCAGCAACGGCGGTTTCATCGCAGCCTGCAATGATGGCATTGAACTTGCGCGCGGCGATTACGTGGTGTTGCTCAACAACGACACCATCCCGCAGCCCGGCTGGCTGGACCGGCTGATCGCCACGTTTGACCAGCACCCGGCTGCCGGGCTGGTCGGCGCGCAGCTCGTTTACCCGGACGGACGTCTGCAGGAATCCGGTGGCGTGGTGTTCGCCGATGGCAGCGCCTGGAGCTACGGCCGCTTCGAATCGGCCGAGGACCCGCGCTACGCCTATGTGCGCGCGATGGACTACTGCTCGGGTGCGGCGATTGCCCTGCCACGGGCGCTGTTGCAGACACTGGGCGGGCTGGATCGCCGCTACATGCCGGCCTACTACGAAGACACCGACCTGGCTTTCGCCGTACGCGCCGCCGGGCATCAGGTGCTGGTGCAACCGGCCAGCGTGGTGGTGCATGACGAAGGCACCAGCAACGGCACCGACACCCGTACCGGGGTCAAGGCCTACCAGGTCCGCAATCAGGCGGTCTTTGCGGACAAATGGCGGCAGGCGCTGATCCGGCAGTTGCCGGTCGGCCGCGTGCCCGGCCCCGCGCAGCTGCATCGCGGGCAGCGCCAGGTACTGATCCTGGACGAATGCGTGCCGCAGCCGGACCGCGACTCCGGCTCGTTGCGGCAATTCAACCTGATCCGTCTGCTCTGCGAAGAAGGCGCGCACGTGGTGTTCGTGCCGACCCGCCGCGAACATGCCGGATGCCACACCCAGGCGCTGCAGCAGCTGGGCGTGGAGGTCTGGTACGCGCCGTTCCTGGAGGGCATCGGCAGCTGGTTGCGCACGCATGGGTCGCGCTTTGAGGTGGTGCTGCTGGTGCGTCATCACGTGGCGCATGCCTGCCTGCCGTTGCTCAGGCAATACGCGCCCCAGGCACGCACCCTGTTCGATACCGTCGACCTGCATTACCTGCGCGAACGCCGCGGTGCCGAGCTTGCCGGCGATGCCAACCTGCTGCGCAGCGCAGAGCGCACCCGGGTGCGCGAACTGGAGATCATGGCTGCCACCGATGTCACCCTGCTGGTGTCGGCCGCCGAACAGGCGCAGCTGCGCGCGGACGCACCGCAGATCCGCACCGCCCTGCTCTCCAACCTGCATGATGTCGCCGGCAGCGGCCACCGTTTCGAACAACGCCGCGACCTGGTGTTCGTCGGAGGGTTCCGTCACGCGCCGAACGTGGACGCGGTGCAGTGGTTCATCAGCGCCATCTTCCCGCAGGTCCGCGCGCAACTGCCCGACGTGGTCTTTCATTGCATCGGCGCCGACCTGCCCGAAGCGCTCAAGCTGCTGGCCGACGAATGCCCGGGCGTGCAGTTGCACGGGCATGTGCCGGACCTGGTGCCGTTCATGGACAGCGCGCGCCTGTCGGTGGCACCGCTGCGCTTTGGCGCCGGCGTCAAGGGCAAGATCAACCTGAGCATGGCGCACGGCCAACCGGTGGTCGGCACCACCTGTGCAGTGGAAGGCATGCACCTGCGCGACGGCGAAGATGTCTGCGTGGCCGACGACGCCGACGCGTTCGCCAGCGCCATCGTACGGCTGTATCAGGATGCGGCGTTATGGCAACGCCTGGCGGACAACGGCTTGCGCAACGTGGCCCGGCATTTCTCGCTGGAGGCCGCACGCGACACGGTGCGCGCGTTGTTTATCGCGCCTTGACCGGCCGGTATCGCACGTGTCACCTGGCCGGCCGGGGCTCTGCGACCGACATCACTCACTCCCCGCCGACGCATGCCTCAGCGCTGCTCGGCCACCGCCCGCACCCGTCGCGTGAACTCGGCCAGCTCCGGCAAGCCTGGATCCAGCTGATGCGCCTGGTCCTGGGCACGTCGGGCGAACGCTGCATCCTCCTGCCCCAGCCGCTCGCTGCCGACCGCAACCCAGCGTTGCGCCAGGCGCCGACGTGCGCCGGCCAGCGCGTCGCCGTTGGGCGTCAGCGCTTGCCAGGCATCCAGACATCCGCGCGCCGCGCGCAGGCGGTTGTTGCGCAGTTCGTCTTCGAAGCAGCGTTGGCTGGCAGGCACCACCCGCGCGGCCGCCTGCACCACGCGTGGATCGCGCGGCGCAAGCGCCTGTGCCGCGCGCACGGCATCGTATGCACTGGCCCCGGGCGGCGTCATCCACTGCTGGCGTGCTTCGGCGTCGGCCACGCGTTGCAGCAACACGCGCAGGCGGCGCTCGCGCACTGCGCGCGACAGACCGGTCTGCGGGTCGCGTTGCGCATCGCGCGCACGCGCGATCGCCTGCTCGGCCTGCGCGATCGATGCAGCGCCCGGCAACAGGGCCTGCGCCTGTTGCAGCGACTGCAAGGCCTCATCGAAATGGAAATCCGCAGCCTGGCGACCCGCCTGCGCAGCGTATTCGCCGGCCACCCGTTCGAGCCCGCGCTGCGCCCCGGCATCTGCCGGCTCGGCGGCCAGCACCGCGGCAAAATCGCGCGCTGCCGGGGCCAACCGGCCGCGGCGCAGCAAGGTCTGAGCACGTTGACGGCGCTGCTCGAGCAGACGGTGATAGTGCCCCTCGGTCAGCGGCAGGTCGGCATGCCCGGCGTCGTAGCGCTTGGCAGCGGCCAGCAGGGCGGCGGCATCGGCAAGTGCGCCGCGTACCAGCGCATGGCGCGCCTGCGCCAGCAGATCGGTCAGGGCATCTTCGCGTCCTTCCAGCGCGTCGGTGCGGTCCGGGGCCAGGGTCAGGATGCGCTGGTAAAGCGGCAGCGCGCTGTCGGGGGTTCCATCCAGGCGCCCCTGTTGCTGGGCGATCACCGCCTGTGCGAGCAAGGCATCGAGCCCGGCACGGCGCGCCTGCAGGTCGCGCAGGCGCAGCGCGACCGGGGCGGTCTGCGCCTGCGGCACCTCCAGCGCACCTGCCAGTGTCAGCGCGCGCTGCGCACCGGGCGCATCGCCGGCCGCGATGGCCGCACGCGCCTGCACCACGGCGGCGGCACCGGTACGCGCCAGGCCGGTCCGCGCCTCGGTGCGATCGCTGTCCAGCGCGAGCGCAGCGTTGAACAATTCGCGCGCCCCGGTGCCGTCGGCTGCGCTGAGCCGGCCGCGCAGCAAGGCCGCATCGCCGCGTTGCAGCAGCTGCTGGATGCGCGTATCCGGCCACAGCCAGTCGGCAAGCGGCTTGCGCAGCACGATGACGCTGAGGAGCAGGCACGCGGACAGCGCCAACACCACGCGCCATAGCGCGCGGCTGCGCAACGGCGCCCAGAGGCGGGGCGACCTGGCCCAGCGCGGCAGCGGGAACATGCGGTGGCGTCCATCCTTGGCGCGACCTGACGGGGACGCGTTCACCCGACTATGGTAGCTGCCTGCTGCGAAGACGATGTGCGTTTCGGGATTCGGGATTCGGGATTCGGGATTCGGGATTCGGGAATCGGGAATCGGGAATCGGGAATCGGGAATCGTCAGGCAAACATGGCTGATCGGCTGATGCGCTTTGCAGATCCACGGATAAACGGTCGCGACACGGACAGCATAGCGGCGCAGCGACTTGCACCGCATGGCCTCCATCGTCCGCTTGCTGACCATCGATGGATGCCACGGCATGCGCTCTGACGATGACGCCGCTCGTCTGTGCGGCGCCCGTCAAGCGAACGCCACCGCCTTTACCCAGCCTCAGCCCAGGCGTCGGACCTCGTTGACGCCGGGCAAGGCGTCCAGCTTGCCGAGCAGGGCCGACAACTGGTCGTAGTCGCTGACCTTGAGCCGCAGCCGCAACTGCGCCCTGCCGGTGTCGCGCACGTTGTCGCTGTTGATCTCCAGCACGTGGGCGTCTTCCTGCGCGATCAGGTTGGTGATGTCCTTGAGCAGCCAACGGCGGTCCACCGCACGCACCTGCACATCCACCTCGTAGCCGCTGCCGGCCTTGCCCCACTCCACCGGCAACACGCGCTGCGGGTGGGCGGCGGCCAGCCGCGCCAATGCCGCGCAATCGGTGCGGTGGACGGTGATGCCGCGCCCGCGGGTGAGGTAGCCGGCAATCGGCTCGCCGGCCACCGGCTGGCAGCAGCGCGCCAGCTGCACCAGCAGGTTGCCCACGCCCTGCACGGTGAATTTGGGCTTGCCCAACCCATCGCGACGCGCAGTCGGGCGTGGCGGCGCCGGCACCGCCGGTTGCGACGCGGCGCGCTCGGCTTCCAGCAATGCGCGGCTGACTTGGTTCGGGCCGGTATCGCCCAGCGCCACCTGGATATACAACTCGTCGATGTTCTCGGCGTGGAATTTGCGTGCCGCCACGCCCAGATCGGCATGCTGCAGGCCCAGCCGCTTGAGCTCGCGATCGAGCAGGTCCTTGCCGGCCTGCACGTTGCGCGCGCGGTCGAGCTTGTGGAACCACGCACGCACCTTGTCGCGCGACCGCCCGCTGGCCAGAAAGCCGTTGGACGCCAGCAGCCAGTCGCGACGCGGGTCGGCTTCCTTGGCGGTCATGATCTCCACGCGGTCGCCGCTGCGCAGCCGATAAGTCAGCGGCACGATGCGGTCGTTGACGCGCGCGCCACGGCAGCGATGCCCCACCATGGTGTGCACGTGATACGCAAAGTCCAGCGGCGTGGCGCCCTGTGGCAGATCGATCACCTCGCCCTTGGGGGTCAGCGCGTACACGCGGTCTTCGATCAACTCGGCATCCAGCGCACCGGCCAGCTCGCCGTGCTCGCCTTCCTGCACCTGCTCCAGCAACTGGCGCATCCACAGGATCTTGCGGTCGAAGGCCTTTTCGGCGCCCTTGCCACCTTCCTTGTATTTCCAATGCGCGGCCACGCCAAGTTCGGCCTGGGCGTGCATCTCGAAGGTACGGATCTGGATTTCGATGGTGCGCCCTTCCGGGCCGACCACAGCGGTGTGCAGCGAGCGGTAGTCGTTGGCCTTGGGACGGGCGATGTAATCGTCGAACTCGCTGGGCACCGGCGCCCACAGCGAATGCACCGCGCCCAAGGCCGCGTAGCAGGCCGCCACGTCGTCCACCATCACCCGCACTGCGCGCACGTCGTACAACTGGTCGAAGGACAACCGCTTTTTCTGCATCTTCCGCCAGATGCTGTAGATGTGCTTCGGCCGCCCGCTCACCTCCGCACGCAGCCCCTGCCCGGCCAACGCGCTCGACAGGCTGCGCTTGACCGCTTCGATATAGCGCTCGCGTGCAACGCGGGTTTCATCCACTTCGCGGGCGATGCGGCGGTAGGTCTCCGGCTCCAGGTGACGGAACGCCAGATCTTCCAGTTCCCACTTCACCTGCCAGATGCCCAGACGGTTCGCCAGCGGGGCATGGATGTCGCGGGTGAGCTGGGCCAGCGCGCGGCGCTGTTCCTCGTTGAGCCGGTCGGCCACGCGCATGCGCGACAACTGCCGCGCCAGCAGGATCGGCACCACCCGCAGGTCGTGGATGATCGACAGCAACAAGCGGCGCAGGCCCTCGCTGTTGCGCCCAGCCTCGCGCCCGGCATGCAGCGCCCAGACCTGGTCGGCCGCATCCAGGCCATCGAGCAGGCCCTCCACCGCCACGCGCCGCTCCGCCGGTTGCCACGGCAGGGCGGCAACGGTGCCGCGCAACGCCGGCAGGTCGAACAGCAGCGCCGCAATCAGGGTGGCCTCGTCGGCCGCCAGCGAGGCCAGCGCATCCAGCGTGTCGCCGAGCAGCGACCACGGCACGCTGTCGGTTGGCGCGGGCGGCATGTCCTGCCAGGCCTGCGCAAGCGCGTCCCGCAGGGTGGGTGCGATCGAGGCGACAGCCGGGCGCTGCAGCACTGCCTGCAGGCGTTCGAATGAGGAACTGGTCACAACGGTGGACACGGTGGCGGCAATAACAAGGGGCTGACAACTACGGTAACGTGCGCGTCACCCTCTCCACAACGCGAAATTTCGGTGCCCGTGCGCTGCCGCATGACCGCCGTGCTTATGGTCGGTTCACGCGCCAACGTCTTGATTCGCAACCGCTCGGCGCAATGCGGCAGGCGCCGTCACAGTCCATCTGCGCCGCATCCGCCGCTTTTTACGTGCTCTTTACAACTCGCCCAAACCGGCTGCCTATGCTCCCTGCACGTCGTCGCTGCCGTGCGCAGCGGCGACGTCACTCACCCAACTGCGAGGTAGCCGATGAAGACCTGGAAGAAGCCTGTCGTTCGAGAAGTCAACTGTGGCGCCGAAATCAACTGCTACGTCTCCGGCGAGTTTTGATCCGGCCCGTTTCACACGCACCTGCCGCCCTTCCTTCTTGATGCATGTCCGGCAGTTGCCGGCAGATTAGGTAACAGTTCTCCATGCGCATCATTGTTCTGGGATCGGCGGCCGGCGGTGGGCACCCGCAGTGGAATTGCCACACACCCGCCAGCCAGCGGGCGTGGCAACAAGCAGACGGTGCCCAACGTCGTACCCAGGCCAGCATCGCTGTCAGCGCAGATGGCCAGCGCTGGGTGTTGATCAACGCCTCTCCTGATTTCCGCCAGCAGATCCTTGCCACGCCCGCGCTATGGCCACAGCAGGGGCTGCGTCACTCGCCGATCGAGGCAGTGCTGCTGACCAGCGGTGAAATCGACCACATCGCCGGGCTGCTGTCGATGCGCGAGAGCCAACCCTTCTCGTTGCATGCCAGCAGCCGCGTGCTCGACCTGCTGGCACAGAACCCGATCTTCGACGCAGTCAACCCGCACTACGTCACGCGCACGCCCTTCGCGCTCGATACACCCTTACCGCTGCTCGGCCTGCAGCTCACACCGTTCTCGGTGCCGGGCAAGGTGCCATTGTTCATGGAATCGCGCAGTGGCGGCGACCTCGCCGGCTCCAACGAGGAAACCCTCGGGCTCACCATCGACGATGGCCGGCACCGGGCGCACTACATTCCCGGCTGCGCCGTCATGACCGATGCACTGCGCGCCCGCCTGCAAGGCGCCGAGCTGGTGTTCTTCGACGGCACGCTGTGGCGCGACGATGAAATGGTGCAGCTGGGCGTCAGCCAGAAGACCGGCCGGCGCATGGGCCATCTCAGCATCGACGGACCCGAGGGCACTATCGCCGCGTTCGAAACGCTGAACGTGGCGCGCAAGATCTTCATCCATATCAACACCACCAATCCCGTGCTCGATATCCACTCCCCGGAGTACGCCAGCGCGCGTGCCAGCGGCTGGGATGTCGCCCACGACGGCCTGGAGATCACGCTGTGACCGCCCTGCTCACCCCCGACCAGCTGGAAGCAGACCTGCGTGCCATCGGTGCACGCCTGTATCACGACCAGCACCCCTTCCACGCGCTGCTGCACGACGGCAAGCTCGATCGCGGCCAGGTGCAGGCGTGGGCCTTGAACCGCTTCGAGTACCAACGCTGCATTCCATTGAAGGACGCTGCGATCCTGGCACGCATGGAAGACCCGGCGCTGCGGCGCATCTGGCGCCAGCGCATCCTCGATCACGACGGCAATAGCGCGGCCGATGGCGGTATCGCCCGCTGGCTGCATCTGACCGATGCCCTCGGCCTGGACCGCCAGCTGGTGGAATCGGGGCGTGCACTGCTGCCCGGCACCCGCTTTGCGGTGCAGGCATATCTGCACTTCGTGCGCGAAAAGAGCCTGCTCGAGGCCATCGCGTCGTCGCTGACGGAATTGTTCGCTCCCAACATCATCGGCAAGCGCGTGGCCGGCATGCTCACGCATTACGACTTCGTCTCAGCCGAGGCGCTGGCCTATTTCGAGCATCGCCTGACCGAAGCGCCGCGCGATTCGGATTTCGCGCTGGACTACGTCAAGCAGCACGCCGACACCATCGAGAAACAACAACTGGTAAAGGACGCGCTGCATTTCAAATGCTCGGTCCTCTGGGCGCAACTGGATGCCTTGCACGTGGCCTATGTTGCGCCCGGCATCGTGTGGCCGGACGCCTTCGTGCCGGCGCGCGACGCCACCCGGGCCGCCGCGTGAGCAGCATCACGCGCGACAGCCAGCCGGCCCTGCGCGCAGGCGTACGTCTGCAGCATGACCGCGCACGCGACCAATGGGTGCTGCTCGCACCTGAACGCGTTGTCGAGCTGGACGAGATCGCCCTGGTGGTGGCGCAGCGCTTCGATGGCGTCCGGTCGCTGGCGCAGATTGCAGTGGAGCTGGCCGCCGAGTTCGACGCCGACGCCACCGAGATCGAAGCCGATGTGATCGAGCTGACGACCACCTTGCATCAGAAGCGTCTGCTGCGGCCATGAACAGCGCACCGCCGCCGCTGTCGGTGCTGCTGGAGCTGACCCATCGCTGCCCGCTGGCGTGCCCGTATTGCTCCAACCCGATTGCACTGGCCGCACTGCGCGAGGAGATGGACACCGCCGGCTGGCGCTCGCTGCTGCAGCAGGCCGCCGACATGGGCGTACTGCAGGCGCATTTTTCCGGTGGCGAGCCGATGCTGCGCAAGGACCTGCCCGAACTGGTGGCGCATGCGCGCGCGCTCGGGCTGTACAGCAACCTGATCACCTCCGGCGTGGCGGGCGGCGAGCGGATGCTGGACCAGCTGCAGGCCGCCGGGCTGGAGCACGTGCAACTGAGCGTGCAGGACGTCGACCCGGCCGGCGCCGACCGCATCGCCGGCTATCGCAACAGCCTGGCAAAGAAGCGCGAGTTCGCCAGCGCCGTGCGTGCGCGTGGCCTGCCGCTGACCCTCAACGCGGTGCTGCACCGGCATAACGCCGAGCGCGTGCCCGGCATGATCGCGCTCGCGTTGGAATGGCAGGCCGAGCGTATCGAAGTTGCCCATACCCAGTACTACGGCTGGGGCCTGCGCAATCGTGCGGCGCTGATGCCCAGCCGCGAGCAGCTGATGGCCACCATCGAGGCAGTGGAAACCGCGCGCCGCGAACTCGGCGACCGCCTGGCGATCGACTTCGTCACGCCCGACTACTACGCGCGCCAGCCCAAACCCTGCATGGGCGGCTGGGGCCAGCGCTTCGTCAACATTTCCCCCCGCGGGGACGTGCTGCCCTGCCATGCCGCCGAGACCATCGACGGCATGCGCTTCGACAATCTGCGCGAGCGCTCGCTGGCCGATATCTGGAACAACGGCGAGGCGTTCGTGCGCTTCCGTGGCACCGCGTGGATGCCCGAGGTCTGCCAGGGCTGTCCCAAGCGCGAGATCGACTGGGGCGGCTGCCGTTGCCAGGCGCTGGCGCTCAGCGGCGATGCCGCCACGCTGGACCCGGTGTGCGAACGCTCGCCCACCCACGCGCAGGTGCGTGCCACCGCCGAACGCGAAGCGGCCGCGCCAGCGCCGGACTTCGTCTATCGCCGGCCGGCCCGTCCCGCCCGTGCAGAACCCGCCACCGCAGGCAGCACGGACTGACCCGCGGTGGCCGGCGCAGAACAGCGTCTACACTAGCCACCTCTTTCCTCCTGGATGGCTTCCATGTCGCGCGCGCGCCGCATTCCCCTGCTGGTCTGCCTGACCCTTGCGTTGTCTGCCACCCCGGCCCTGGCGCAGCGTGCCGTCCAGGGCGATCTGCAGTCGCAGATGAGCGCCGAGCAGTTCAAGGCCGCCGGCCTGGACAAGCTCGACGCCAGCGAACTGGCCGCGCTCAACGACTGGCTGCAGGGCAAGGTGGCCAAGGAAGCGGCCGTGGTGGTCGAGCAGGCCAAGGAGGCCGGCCGCCAGGAAGTCATCGTCAAGAACCGCGGCTTCTTCGATTTCGGCAGCAAGGAGCCGATCGAAAGCAGCATCGTCGGCGAGTTCAAGGGCTTCTCCAAGGGCCGCGTCTACACGCTGGCCAATGGTCAGGACTGGGAACAGACCGACGCCGCCAGCCTGTCCGGCGTGCGCAAGGCGTCCCCCAAGGTCAGGATCAAGCCCGGCCTGGTCGGCGTCTGGTATCTGCAGATCGAGGGCTACAACACCCCGGCCAAGGTACGGCGAATCAAGTAAGCACGGGTAACGGCGCGGCATGGGTGCCTCCTGCCGTGCAATGGCAGCGTGGCCTTCGTCCCAACCCGCTGGCGGCCTTGGCACCGCGACCCGGACGTCCGTAACGTGCAAGACTTGCCATCACGTCCCGGCGCGCCATGTGCTTTCCGCTCGACCTGCCCATGACTGCGCTGGCGCGTTGCACCGCTTTCGGAGGACACCGATGCGCTTGATGACACGTTGCGGTCTTGCCCTGCTGGCCCTGCTCTCCTGCCCGGCGTTGGCCTCTACCGCCGCCGAGCGATGCGCCACCTCGCCGGAGGTCGGGTTTGATCAGGCCCTGGTCTGCTATCACGACGCGGTGGAACAACAGCCGCTGGTCTACACGCGGGTGGGTACCAGCCGCGTTGCTGGCGTGGAACGGCGCGACTACCTGCTCACCTCGCAGACCTGGTCGCCTGAGGCGCGTGTCACGCCGGCCGTCTGGCAGCACGATGTGGCGATCTATGTGCCGTCCGATGCCTTGCCGACCCGCGCGGTGCTGATCTCCACCAACGGCACGCGTCACCCGGCAGACGGCGGCGCGGCGCAGCCGGCCAGCGAGTTGCCGCCGGAGGCGCTGGCTGCGCTGGCGCAACGCAGCCGCACCGTGGTCATCGCATTGAGCGACATTCCCAATCAGGCCTTGCGCTATCAGGGCGACGCCGCGCCACGGCGCGAGGACGACAGCGTCGCCTACACCTGGTCGCTGTTTCTCAAGGCGCCACAGCAACGCAAGACCATGCCGCTGCATGTGCCCATGGCCGCGGCGATCGCACGCACCATGAGCCTGGCCGAGCGTGAGCTGGCGCCGCTGAAGATCCACCGCTTCATCCTTGCCGGTGCGTCCAAGCGCGGCTGGGCCAGCTGGCATGCCACGATCGCCGACCCGCGCGTCGAAGCCGTGGTGCCGTTCGTGATCGACATCCTCAACATGCCGGCGGTGCTGGACCACATGTACCGGACATACGGGGGCAACTGGCCGATTGCATTCAATGCCTACGCCCGGCAAGGCATCACCACGCAGCTGCAGACGCCGGCGTTTGCGCAGCTGGTGCAACTGCAGGACCCGCTGAGCTATCTGCACTCGCCGTACCGCAAGCGGCTCTCGGTGCCCAAATACATCGTCAACGCCAGCGGCGATGATTTTTTCCTGCCCGACAACACGCAGTTCTTCTATGCGGCGCTGCCTGGCAGCAAGGCCTTGCGTGTGGTGCCCAACAGCGCGCACAACGGCATCCGTGCCGCGGTCGTCGACACGTTGGTGCCCTTCGTGACCCGGCTGCAGCAACAGCGCCCGCTTCCGCAGCTGAGCGATACCTTGCGGAGGGGCGCCGCGCCGCAGATCCGCCTGCGGTCTTCCGAGCGACCGACGCAGCTGCAACTGTGGACGGCCAGCAACCCGCAGGCACGCGATTTCCGCTACGCCTGCGGCATCCGCTATCACGCCAGTCCGCTCGTTGCGGGGCGCGGTCACACGATCGCCGTGCCGGTGCAGGTGCCCGAGACCGGCTGGAGCGCGTATTTCGTCGAAGCCACCTATGCCGATGGCTTTGTGGCTACCAGCCAGACCTACATCCTCGGCAAACAGCAGTATCCGCAGCAGGCGCCGCCGACCGACAACGCCGCCTGCAGCACCTTGCCGGGCATGGCGAGCAGTGCCGCTACACGTTGATGTCGTGCACCGCCAACTTGGCGGAGACAGCGTTTGCCGCAGGTGTCGCCAGCGAAGCGCAGCGTTGGGCGGTGCTGATCCGCGTGTACGTCTGCTGCCCGCGGCTTCCGAACGGCATTGAGATGTCGTCGCGGTCACTGCGCAGGTCGCCATTCCACCTGCCTGCGTGCTGTCGCGGCGACGGCCAACTGCAGCCACACCTGCTGCGTGCGCACCGATGGCGACGTCCAGGTTGGCTTGCTGTCGACGGGCGCCACCGCTGCGGTTGACCAAGTGGACACTCTTGACCGACTTGCGCAACGAAGTCCGCACAGAACCACTCCCAGGCCCCGATTTGGCACTTGAGCCCGCCAGCAAGATCGATCCAACCCGACTTGACCATTGACATCGTTGTCACCAACTCCTAAACAGCCGTGACGCGCTGATGGCATCGGCCAATCGGACGGATCAAAGGACTGCATGTGGCTGCGACCTCGCGTTCTGCTCACGCTTCTGCCTCGCCCGCGGTATCCGCTGCCACCGGCTTCGTCGCGGCCGATGTCGGCGGCACGCATGTCCGGCTTGCCCACGTGATGCAGGCCGACGACGGCGCGGTGGAGCTGTCGCACTACCGCACCTATCGCTGCGCCGAATACGCCAGCCTCGACGCCATCCTTGCCGAGTTCCTGCCGCAGGTGAGTCGTGTGGAGGCGGTGGTCATCGCCAGCGCCGGCGTTGCGCTGGACGAGGACACCTTCATCAGCAACAACCTGCCGTGGAGCATGTCGCCCAAGCGCCTGCGCACCACGTTGGCGCTGCGTAGCGTGCACCTGGTCAACGATTTCGAAGCCGTCGCCTACGCGGCGCCGCACATGGAGCCGCGTGCGGTGCTGCAGCTGAGCGGCCCCACGCCCCGGCATGTCCGCAGCACCGGCCCGATCCTGGTGGTCGGCCCCGGCACCGGGTTGGGCGCGGCGGTCTGGATCGATGCCCCACCCAGACCGCTGGTGCTGGCCACCGAAGCCGGCCAGGTCGCGCTGGCCAGCACCCACGACCACGAACTGCAGCTGCTGCGCATCCTGTTGCGCGGTCAGCACTACCTGCCGCTGGAGCACGTACTGTCCGGCCCCGGTCTGCTCCGGCTCTACACCGCTGTCTGCCAACTCCATGGCGCCGCGCCACGTCATCAGTTGCCTGCCGCCATCACCCAGGCCGCCTTGCACGAGGACGACGCGCTGGCCGGCGAATGCCTGCAGGTGTTCTGCGCGCTGCTCGGGCATGCCGTCGGCGACATGGCGCTGGCCTATGGCGCGGGCGGCGTCTATCTGGCCGGCGGCATCCTGCCGACGATCGGGCACTTCCTGACCACCAGCCAGTTCCGTGCGCGCTTCCTGGCCAAGGGCAACATGCGCGAGGTGCTCGAACGCATCCCGGTCAAGCTGGTCGAGCACGGGCAACTGGGCGTGCTCGGTGCGGCCAATTGGTACCTGCAGCACCACGCTGACGTGTCGTAGGCGATCTGCCGCGCGTGTCGAGAACGCGCGGCGGCAACACCCCGCATCCGGCGAGCAGCCGCCCGCCGTCCATCCCTGTGCGTGATGAGGAGAGACATCATGAAATACAGCACCACCCTGCTGTCCAGTGCGATTGCGTTGTCGTTGGCATTCAGTGCGCATGCCCAGCAGAGCGATGGTCAGCACGCCACCGACCTGGATGCGGTCCAGGTGGTCGGCATCCGTGCCAGCCTGGAAAAATCGCTCGACACCAAACGCAACAACACGGGCATTTCCGAGGCCATCACTGCCGAGGACATCGGCAAGTTCCCGAGCACCAACGTGGCCGAAGCGCTGTCGCAGATTCCTGGCGTCACCCTGGATCGCCGCTTCGGACAAGGCGAACGCGTGAGCATCGACGGTACCGATCCCAGCCTCAACCTGTCATTCCTGGACGGCCACCCGGTGGCGCAGGCGATCTGGCTGTACGGCGAACAACCCAGCCGCGGTTTCGACTACACCTTGCTGGCACCGCAAATCCTGGGCCGCGCGGAAATCCTCAAATCCTCCGAGGCGCGACTGACCGAAGGCAGCCTGGGCGGCACGGTCCTGATGCATACGCGCCAGCCGCTGGACCTGGAGGCCAACGAGATTGCCGGTTCCATCGGCTACAGCTACAGCGACCAGGCCAGCACGGGCAAACCCAACGCGGCGCTGCTTTACAGCTGGAAGAACGCTGCAGACACCTTCGGTATCGCGGTCTCCGCGCAGCATTACCAAGAGCGCGTCGACCGCCGTGGCATGGAAGTCTTCGGCTACGCGCCGGCCAGTAGCTTCCCTAATGCAGCAGGCACGGTGCCGGCCGATGCGGACGTACCCAACTCGATCAATGCCGCCTGGTTCCAGCAGGACCGTGAGCGCGACAGTGCCGTGGTCAACCTGCAACTCAAGCCCAGCGATGCGCTGGAGTTCAACCTGAGCGGCCTGTACATCAATGAGAATTTCGACAACTACAACCAGTCGATGTACAGCTTTCTCACCTGGAACGCCGGCACGGTGGCGGCGGTGGACCAGCTGGGCAGCGTGCGCAATGGCGTGGTGACCAGCGGCCACTCCAGCGCCAATGCCGATCCGCTCGGCGGCACGGTGATCTACGACAACAACGTGCGCGAATCGGAAGTCACCACCAAGGGCCTGGACCTGCGCGGCGCGTTCCGCGGCGACGGCTGGGGCTTGAACGGACAGGTGGGCCAGAGCAAATCGGAGAACACCGATCTGTCGCAATACTTCATCGAACCGTTCTACAACGGCGGCTTCAGCTGGGACACCCGCCGTGGCATCCGCTTCGACGACCCTGCGGCGGCGCGCAACCCGGCCAACTGGGGCTCGGCCGGCGGCTGGTTCGGCAACAACGGCATCTTCTCCACTGAGAGCAAGGACACCTACGGCCAGCTGGACCTCAACCTGCAGTTCGACAGCGTGTTCAACCAATTGCTGCTGGGCGTGCGCCATGGCAAACACGAGGAGCGCTTCGAGCTCAATGTCTACGGCGGAGTGACCCCCGGCACGTTGGCCGATGTCGGCACGATCGGGCTCACCAATCTGCAGGATTTCCATCCCGATCACGGCCGGCATGTGCAGGCGGGCCGTAACAATGTGCTGAACTGGATCCGCAACAGCCCGGTCGATTACGGCGCACCGGATCCGGCCAGCTATCTCAACAACAGCTGGGCGCTGGAGCAGACCAACAACGCAGCCTATGCGCAGCTGAATTTTTCCGGCGGCGGTGTGCGCGGCAACCTGGGTGTGCGCTATGTGGATTCCAAGACCGAGGGCAGCGGTTTCGTCTACAGCGGCACGCCCTCGCTGGCCAATGCCGACAGCCTGTGGCAGACCCGCACCCGCAAGGAAGACTTTCTGCTGCCTTCGCTGACGCTGTCGTACGACGCTGCCGACGATTGGGTGTTCCGCTTTGCGGCCGCCAAGGTGATCGCCTGGGCGCCCTACAACCAGATGGTCAACAACACCTTCCTCAACGACACCACCTTGACCGGCAGCGGCGGCAACGCGGAGTTGTCGCCCTACGAATCGTGGAATTTCAACCTGTCGGCCGAGTACTACTTCGCGCAGCAATCGGTGGTGGCCTGGTCGGTGTTCTACAAGAAGATCGACAACTACATCGACACCAGCGCCAGCGTGGAGCGCCAGTACAACGCGCTCCGCGACACCGCGCCGCAAAGCTGGGCGCAATTGCTCGGCAGCAACGGCTGTACCGCCGACGGCTATTGCGACTACAGCATCCAGCGGCCGCGCAATGCCGGCGACGGCAAGGTCAAGGGCTTCAACATTTCCTTCCAGCAACCGTTCGGCGACAGTGGCTTCGGCCTGACCGCCAACTACACTTACGCCAACGGCGAAAACAACACCGGCGACGCCCTGCCCTACCAATCGCGCAACAGCGTGGCGTTCAGCCCGTACTACGAGAAAGGCCCGCTCAACGCGCGGCTTACCTACAACTGGCGCGACAGCTATCTGGCCGGCGGCTATGTCGCCGGCGCGGCACCGGCCAGCGTGGACGACTATGCCGAATTGGGGGCAAGCATCGGCTATGCCTTCAGCCCCAACTGGTCGCTGCAGGTGGATGCGCAAAACCTGCTGGATGAAGAATACCTGCAGTATCTGGGCGACAAGGATCACCTGGCCGGCCGTTACAGGAGTGGGCGCCGTTACATGGCCAGCCTGCATGTGAAGTTCTGAAACGGGCAGGCAACGGCCGCACCGGCCATGGGTCGGTGCGGCCATTGCTTGATGGGTTGGCAGCCGGCGCGGGCTTGCTGCGTGTCTTGTGCGTGCGTATAAGCCGTTGCCGCCGACCGCACCGCCGACACCGCGCCACGACGCTTCGGCCATGTGAACTGCACGCCGCGCCGGCCGCCCGATGCGATCGGAGCGGCCGGCCTGCTGGGGGTGCGTTCCTGGTTCGGCGTGCGCACCCGACGACGGGCAACGCGCTGCCATAAATCAAATGCCGCTCAGCTCCGCAGCGCCGCGACGCGCTGCGATAACTTCTTCGCAGACACGCCCGACTTGGCGCCCAGTTCCTGCGCAAATACCGACACACGCAGCTCTTCCAGATCCCAACGCAGCGATTGCCATTCCTCGCGCTGCTGCAAGCCGCGCGCGGCCGCGTCATCCAGCGCATCCACGAAGGGCTTGAGTTCGAGCATGCGCGCCTGGTCGCGCGCCGGGTCGCGCTTGGCCCGCTCGGTACGCAGGATCATCGCCCTGAGGTAGCGCGGATAGTTGGCCAGCGCCTCGGCCGGCGTGTCACGCAAGAACCCGGCATGCACCAGCGCACGCAACTGCTGCTCCATGTCGTCCAGATTGCCGCGTGCCCAGCCCATCAACGGCGCTTCCAGCAGGGGTTTGAGCTCGGCGACTGCCCCCAGGATGCTTTCGGCCAGGGTCAGCCGCGCCATCGCCTCGCCGAACAGCCGCTTGGTGGCATCGTCGCGACGTTGCGCAAATGCAGCCGGGTCGCGAATCGCAGCCAGCCCCTCGGCCAGCACCGCATTGAGCGCGGCATCGACCAGATCGCCACGCAGGCGCTCCTGCGATTCGATGGCCGCGTACAGCAAGCCGGTCTTGGGCGACACCGGCAACTGCTTGCGCGCCTGCTTGATCTTGTCGGCGAGCGCGATTTCCAGCAGACGCCGCACCCCGCGCGGATGCGCGCGCGCCGCCTCGTTGCGGTCGGCGAAGATGCGTAGCGCCGCGTTGTCGCCCTGATCCACCAAGGCCGGATAGGCCGGCACACCGGCCTCGCCGGCCACCTGCTCGGGGATCGCGGCGGCCGGAAAGTCGCGCAAACCTTCGGCGGCCAGCGCACGCCCGGCCCGCGCGGCAAATGCCTGGCCGGCGCCCTCGCCGAAGCGCGCGCGCAGCCCGTCCAGATCGCGCGATTCGGTGAGCACCTTGCCGTCATCGTCGCGCAGGCGCAGGTTCATCAGCAGATGCGTGTCCAGTGACTCCTCATCGAAATCCAGCGCCGCCACCTGCACACCGGTGGCCTTGGACAAAAACCGCGCCAGCTCGCCGCGGATATCGTCGGCCGAGGGCAGGCTGTAGGCCTCGTAGAACGCACGCCCGAAGTCCGGCGCCGGCACGAAATTGCGCCGCAGCGCCTTGGGCAGGCTGCGGATCAGCGCCGACGCCTTGTCGGCCACAAAGCCCGGTGCCAGCCACGACAGGCGCGCCGGGTCCAGCGCGTTGAGCAGGTGCAGCGGCACCTCCAGGGTGACACCGTCATCGACGGCACCCGGCTCGAAGCGGTAGTGCAACGGCAGCCGCGCATCGCCAAGCGGGAAATACTTCGGAAAGCGGTCCGCCTCGCTGCCTTCGCCCGGCAGCAGGTCGTTCAAGCTCCAATGCAGGCTGCGGCGCTTGTCCGGCGGCAGGGTCTTCCACCACGCATCCAGCCCGCTGGCCGAATGCAGTTCGGCCGGGATGCGGTCCAGATACCAGCGCGCTTGCCAGCCTTCGTCGGCCATGATGCCGGCACGCCGCAGCTTTGCTTCTTCTTCGCGTGCCTGCTCCAGCACCTTGAGGTTGTCGGCGACGAAGGCCGCGCGCGTGTTGATCTCGCCGGTCACCAGGCCCTGGCGCACGAACAACTCGTGTGCGCCGGCCGGGTCGATCTTGCCGTAGTGCACCGGCTTCTTCGGTGCCAGCACCAGGCCGAACAGGCTGATCTGTTCGGAAGCGACCACCTGCCCCTGGGCGCGCGACCAATGCGCATCGAAGTGCTTGCGCGCCAGCAGGTGCCCCAGTTCGGCGATGGCCCAGTCCGGCTCGATCGCCGCGTTGGTCATGCCCCAGACCTTTTGGGTGTCCAGCAGCGTGGCCACCAGGATCCACGGTGGCGGCTTGCGCGCCAGGGCCGAGCCGGGGAATGGCACGAACCGCCGCTGCCGCGCCGCCAGAAAGTCGCCCTTTTCGGTGCGGTGGCCGATCTGCGTGGGCAGGCCGGCCAGTAGCGCGCGATGCAGCGATTGATAGGCGGCCGCGCGTTCGCGCTCGCTGGTGCGTGCCGACACCTCGGCCGCGTCGGCCTGCCGGCTTGCCGCCGCGGGCGTGCGCTGCAGCGCCGGCGCGGTGGGATCGGGCTTGCCTTCGCGCGCCAGGCGCGCGGCGCGATGCAGTTGCCCGCGCGTGGGCCGGTTGGCGTTGTGGCCGTCGTCGCGTGCCGGCGCACTGGCACCGGCCAGCAGCGGCGCCAGCACCGCGGTGGCCGGCTCTTCGCTCCAGCCGAGCTCCTCGCACAGCAGCCGCAACTGACGATGCAGTTCGCGCCACTCGCGCATGCGCAAGAAGCCGAGGAAATGCCGGCCGCACCAGTCGCGCAACTTGGATTGGGTGAGATCTTCGTGCACCTGCCGGTACGCTTCCCACAGGCGCAGGATGCCGACGAATTCCGAACGCGCATCGGCAAACAGCGCATGCGCGTTGTCGGCGGCCTCGCGTGCTTCGGGCGGGCGCTCGCGCGGGTCCTGGATGCCCAGGAAGGAGGCGATGATGATCATCTCGCGCAGGCACCCATGCTGTTGCGCGGCCACCAGCATGCGCGCCAGCTTGACGTCCACCGGCAGGCGCGCCATCTGCCTGCCGATGGCGGTCAGACGGCGTTCGGCATCGATTGCACCCAGTTCCAGCAGCTGCTGCCAGCCATCGGCCACCGCACGTTCGTCCGGCGCTTCCAGAAACGGAAAGTCTTCGATCCGCCCCAGCCCCAGCTGCAACATGCGCAGGATCACGCCCGACAACGACGAACGCCGGATCTCCGGGTCGGTGAACGCCGGGCGCGCAGCAAAGTCGGCTTCGGCATACAGCCGGTAGCAGATGCCCTCGGCGATGCGTCCGCAGCGGCCCATGCGCTGGTTGGCGCTGGCCTGCGAAATAGGCTCGATGTGCAGGCGGTCCAGCTTCTGGCGCGGGCTGTAGCGTTTGACCCGCGCAAACCCCGGGTCCACCACATAGCGGATGCGCGGCACCGTCAACGAGGTCTCGGCCACGTTGGTGGCCAGCACCAGGCGTCGGCGCGGGCCGGGGTTGAAGACACGGTCCTGGTCGGCCGCCGACAACCGCGCATACAGCGGCACCACTTCGGTGTCGCGGTATTTGCGCCGCTCCAGGGAATGATGCGCATCGCGGATCTCGCGCTCGCCCGGCAGGAACATCAGCACATCGCCACGCGGGTCGATGCGGGTGATTTCATCGATGGCCGCCACGATCGCATCGTTGACCGTGCGTTCGCCGTCACGCCCGTTGCCGTCGTCCTCCTCGCCGCCCGCCTCGCCCTCCAACGGGCGGTAGCGCACTTCCACCGGGAAGGTGCGCCCTTCCACGCTGATCACCGGCGCATTGTTGAAGTGCTGGGCGAAGCGCTCGGTATCGATGGTGGCCGAGGTGACGATCAGCTTCAGATCGGGGCGCTTGCGCAGCAATTGCTTGAGATAGCCCAGCAGGAAATCGATGTTGAGGCTGCGCTCGTGCGCCTCGTCCACGATGATGGTGTCGTAGGACGACAGCCAACGGTCGCTGGCGATTTCAGCCAGCAGGATGCCGTCGGTCATGAACTTGATGCGCGACTGCTCGCTCACCCGGTCGGTGAAGCGCACCTGGAAGCCCACCGTGGTGCCCAATGGGGTCTTCAACTCGTCGGCCACGCGTGCCGCCACCGCACGCGCGGCAATCCGGCGCGGCTGGGTACAGCCGATCATGCCGGCCGTACCGCGCCCGGCCGCCAGACACAGCTTGGGCAACTGGGTGGTCTTGCCCGAGCCGGTCTCGCCGGCAATGACCACCACCTGGTGGTCGCGGATCAGCGCAATGATGCGTTCGGCCTCGCGCGCAATCGGCAGCTGCTCGTCCAGCGTGATGGCGGGCAGCTGCTCGGCGCGCGCCTGGCGCTGTGCCTGCGATGCCGCCAGGGCTTGCTCGAACGCCTCGCGCACCTGCACATTGCCGGGCTTGCCCTGCCAGCGCGACCATAGGCCCAGCAAACGGCCACGGTCGCGGCTCATCGCGCCATCCACGGCACGGCGGCGCTCGCGCAAGGTATTGGCAAGGTCGGTATCGATAGCGCTCATTGATCGGAAAATGTGAAAGATTGAATGACGTTTGATCCTTTAGCCTGTCTATTGTGACGCCATAACTGTTCTGTCAGACACCAACCCTCAGAAGGACCATTCCATGTCCAAGAAAAAGAACGCCAACAAGCCCGTCATCGTCAACGATGCCCTGCCGGTTGCAGCCGCCTCGGCGCCGCATATCGATATCGGGATCAAGGACACCGATCGCAAGCAGATCTCCGACGGTCTGGCCCGCTACATGGCTGACGCCTTCACCCTGTATCTGAAGACCCACAACTTCCACTGGAATGTCACCGGGTCGATGTTCAACTCGCTGCACACCATGTTCGAGACCCAGTACACCGAGCAGTGGGGCGCGCTGGACGAAGTGGCCGAGCGCATCCGCGCCCTGGGCTACAACGCGCCGGGCTCGTATCGCGAATTCGTCGCGCTGACCTCGATCCCGGAAGAACCGGGCCTGAGCGACAGCGCCGACTGGCGCGAAATGGTGCGCCAGCTGGTCAGCGGAAATGAAGCGGTCTGCCGCACCGCCCGCAAGGTGCTGGGCACCGCCGACGACGCCGGCGACGACCCGACCGTGGACCTGCTGACCCAGCGCCTGCAGACCCACGAAAAGTACGCCTGGATGCTGCGCTCGCTGCTGCAGTAAACCCTTGGGGCTTCGCCCTTCGGGTTTGAGCCCCTCTCCCGCCGGGAGAGGGGTTGGGGTGAGGGTACGGCGGGAGTCAGGGTCGTTTCAGACGCAACGCCGGACGCCCCCTTCTAGGGAATGTTCGGCGCACACGCTCGCATCGCGGCGTTCCCCGACTCGCCAGTCCGCAACACTGCAGGCATGACAGCCACCCGGGCTTGACCCGCACGGTATCCTAAGCGGATGTCTTCCCCCACTCACGAACTGCTCAGCCGCGTCTTCGGTTACGACGACTTCCGCGGCCCGCAGCAGGCCATTGTCGAACACGTCGCTGCCGGCAACGACGCCCTGGTGCTGATGCCTACCGGCGGCGGCAAGTCGCTGTGCTACCAGGTGCCGGCACTGCTGCGCGATGGCATCGGCATCGTGGTCTCGCCGCTGATCGCGCTGATGCAGGATCAGGTCGAAGCCCTGCGCCAGCTCGGCGTGCGCGCCGAGTTCCTCAACTCCACGCTGGATGCAGAAAACGCGCAGCGGGTGGAGCGTGCCTTGTTGTCCGGCGATCTGGACCTGCTCTATGTCGCACCGGAGCGCCTGCTGACCCAGCGCTTCCTGTCCTTGCTGGAACGCAGCCGCATCGCGCTGTTCGCCATCGACGAAGCGCACTGCGTATCGCAGTGGGGCCACGATTTCCGCCCCGAATACCGCCAGCTCACCGTGCTGCACGAGCGCTGGCCGCACATCCCGCGCATGGCGCTGACCGCCACCGCCGACCCGCCCACCCAGCGCGAAATCGCAGAGCGCCTGGATCTGGTCGAGGCGCGCCACTTCGTCAGCTCCTTCGACCGCCCCAACATCCGCTACACCGTGGTGCAGAAGGACAACGCGCGCAAACAGCTGCAGGAATTCCTCACCCGCCATCGTGGCTCGGCCGGCATTGTCTACGCGATGTCGCGGCGCAAGGTCGAAGAGACCGCCCAGCAGCTGTGCGCGCAGGGCTTCAATGCCCTGCCCTACCACGCCGGCCTGCCGGCCGAGGTCCGTGCCGAAAACCAGCGCCGTTTCCTGCGCGAGGACGGCATCATCATGGCCGCCACAATCGCGTTCGGCATGGGCATCGACAAGCCGGACGTGCGCTTCGTGGCGCACGTGGACCTGCCCAAGTCGCTGGAAGGCTATTACCAGGAAACCGGCCGCGCCGGCCGCGATGGCGACCCGGCCGAAGCCTGGCTCTGCTACGGCCTGGGCGATGTGGTGCTGCTCAAGCAGATGATCGAACAGGGCGAAGCGGCCGAGGAGCGCAAGCGCCTGGAGCGCGCCAAGCTCGACCACCTGCTGGGCTATTGCGAATCCATGCAATGCCGCCGCCAGGTGCTGCTGGCCGGCTTCGGCGAGACCTACCCCAAGCCCTGCGGCAACTGCGACAACTGCCTGACGCCCGCCGCCGCCTGGGACGCCACCGTTGCCTCGCAGAAGGCGCTCAGCTGTGTGTATCGCAGCGGCCAGCGCTTCGGCGTGGGCCATCTGATCGACATCCTGCGCGGCAGCGAAAACGAGCGCATCAAGCAGCTCGGCCACGACCAGCTGAGCACGTATGGCATTGGCCGCGATCTGGACGAACGCACCTGGCGCGGCGTGTTCCGCCAACTGGTGGCGGCCAGCCTGCTTGAGGTCGACAGCGAAGGCCATGGCGGCCTGCGCCTGACCGATGCCAGCCGTCAGGTGCTCAAGGGCGAGCGTCAGGTGATGATGCGGCGCGAGAACCCGGCCGCCGGGCGCGAGCGCAGCGCGCAGCGCACCGGCCTGCCCGTGCAACCGCAGGACCTGGTGCTGTTCAATGCCCTGCGCGGCCTGCGCGCAGAACTGGCCAAGGAGCAGAACGTGCCGGCCTTCGTGATCTTCCACGACAGCACCCTGCGCAATATCGCCGAACAACGGCCTACCAGCATCGACGCACTGTCGCGCGTCGGCGGTATCGGCGGCGGCAAACTGGCGCGCTATGGCGCGCAACTGATCGAGATCGTGCGCGAGCAGGGTTGATGCAATAGCGTGCGTCATTACGGTGGCGGCGCCGGCGCAAAAAATCCACGGAATCGACAGCGCGCATTCAATCGGCCGTTGCTAGTTTCACAAGGCGATCCAGCACGCGCTGTCAGTCCCTCTTGATGAGAGTCCACCCGATGAAACGCAGCCTGCTTTTCCTGGCCATTCTGTTTGCTGCCGGCAGCGCGCTCGCCCAGACTGGCGACGGCGGCGCCGAGCCCGCCAGCGCGCGGTCGCTAGACCTGAGCGTTCCGCAGGCCCCGGTGCAGTATCGGTCCGACCCGGAATACAGCACCGACCCGCCGGGCACCTACTACGGCGACAAGAGCGGGCCACGGCCTGCCCTGGCGCGCCCGAGTGCGGCATCAATCGCTGCCGAACGCGCCGAGCAATGCCAGGGCAAGCTGCATGGCGCTGTGGAGACCGGCATGGGCTACTCCAGTCGCGGCGGCAACAGCAACTGGCAGGCCGCCAATCTGAATTCCTGCAAGACCTATTACGACGATGACGGCAAGGCGCACCAGATCGGCGTCAGCATCAGCGTCGGGCGCGGCGAAGGCCCGGTCTTCGGCCCACGTTACGCCCCCGGCGGCTATGGTCCGGGCCCGTTCGGCTGGTAACCATACGGCTCCGTCTGCGTTGACGAGGGGTTCACTGCCGCATCGCTGAGAATGTGGTCTGCCTTACGAGACGTGCTCATGTCACAGAACAAGGAACGGCCGGTTGTATTCGTTGTCGAGGACGGCGACGGCACCCGACAACTCAGCTGCCTTGTCCTGGAAAGCTATGGCTTTACCTGCCGCAGTGCCGGCTCGGTCGAGGAAGCGCTGACCCTGATCGAAAGCGACCCGCGCGTAGACGTGCTGTTCTCCGACATCCATTTTCCAGGCGGCCTGACCGGTGTGGACCTGGCGCTGAAGACGGCACATGCACCGTACAACCTGCCGGTGCTGCTGACCTCCGGCCTGGCGGTGGAATATGTCGAAGAGATCCTGCCCGACGGCGTAGCCTTCCTCGAAAAGCCCTACACCCCGGAGCAATTGTTGACCGCGATCCGAAGCGTGATGGCCAAGCGCCGCGTGCTGGCGACGCCAAGCGCCTGACGCGTCAGGACCGGTTGGACCGCCGCCCACACTTTCGGCATGAAGCCTCAACCGTCGCGCGGTGCGGCGGCGGCCGGAACTGAGCACGACACGCTGCGCCAGGGCTGCGCAGGCCACTACAGCTCGACGATGACAGCTTCACTGCGGTCTGCCAAGGCGTCGTACTGTCCAGATCGATTGCTTCGAACTCTGCCGCACTTCGATCCTGCACTGACCTGCAACGGTTGCGCCCGGAGGCCGACGTGGCGGGGGAATCCATCGTAGGGATCGCCCCGATAGCCTGTCGGCGCCGTCCCGATTTACGTGACGCAGTTCGCATTTAAACTGCAGCGACCGGACGCGAGGCCTGTTGGGCCGCTCAACTCGCGAGGCGCTGAGCACGCCCCTGCCGGGACACTGCCATGGCAGTGCCAGCGCCATGTCGTCTTGCGACGGCGTCAGGCAACGCATGTCTGTCGCACGTGAGCGATGCACCGTCAGTCCCCATGCCAGCCAATGCACGCAGCGTGCGGACGTTGTCCCTAACGCGCGCTTGATCCGGCGAGCAAGCCGGCCCCTCGACTCATCTCTTGACCTCCTGTCGGACAGGCCGATCGCATCGATCCGCCGACTTGTCGCGCCGTGTGCAGCGCACCGGCGCCCTACGCGGGCGATACGAGCAGATCTGCGCAGCCGCTGGACGAGCGGCGCCGACGCGCCTTGCGCGGTGCAGGCAATGGGTCATCCCGCATGCGTGATTGCATGCAGCGCTCCGTCACCATGGACGGATGGCCTCGATGGCGTGCGTCCAGCCCTGCCACTGGGTCGCGCCAACGCACCGCGTCGATCTGCACATCCAGCGCATTTCACGCTATCAAGCAGGCCGCTCGCTAGGCTAACGCCAGTGCAGTGCTTCGCTGCAGACGACTTTCAGGAGATCCTCATGGGCGACAATTCGTTTCTATCACCGGCTTTCGTCATCCTGGTGATCGGCATCATCGCCGTCGTGTTCTGGCTGGTGACCCGCGCCAAGAAAAAGCGCAACAAGAAGTAAGCGTTCGGACACCGGCCCGCAACGCATGCCGCCGTACATGCAACGCGCGGCCGGTCAGGCGTCGGTCGACAGGAGTTGGCCTTGGTCTGGCCACTTCCAGCACGGCAGCAGCGTCGCGGTTAGTGGCGACAACTTGTCTGCCGGCACGGCCAGCCTGTTGAAGCCGGCGACACGGCCGGGGCCGCGGACAGCGTCAACGCCGTCTGCGCAGACCGGATGCAACCTCCGCCGCGCTTGCTCAAAAGCGCTCGCCTGCAGGCAGATAGCGCCACTGGCCGATGGCCAGCTTGCCCAACGAAACACGCCCCAAGCGCAGACGGCGGATGCTCACCGCCTCCAGCCCCACCTCGCCGCACATGAAACGCATCTGGCCGGGCTGCACGTGCTTGATGGCAAAGCGCAGCCGCTCTTCGTTCTGCCAGCTCACCTTGCACGGCGGCAGGGTCCGTTGCTGATAGACCAACCCCTGCGCCAGCCTGGCCATGCCGTAGGGACGCAAGGCGCCACGCACTTCCACCAGGAATTCCTGCTCGATGGCGCTGGCATCGGCACTCAACCTGCGCAGCACGCGACCGTCCTGAGTCAGCACCAGCAGGCCGCTTGCCTCGTCCTCCAGCGGCAACGGCGCATTGAGGCGCAGGAAGTGGCGCCTGAGCACGCGCGTCGCGGAGTGGTCCAGCTCGCTACGCGACTGCGGGCTCGCCAAGGCCACCGCGGCGTCGGCACGCATGCCGGCCGGCTTGTGCAGCAGCAAGGTGGCAGGCTCCGCAGGTGCCAGCACAGCGTCGGCGGCCAAGTTCACCTGCTCCATCGTCGCCAACGCCTGCGGCTCTTCGACCACCACGCCATCCACACTGACCCAGCCGCCTTCGATGTACTGCTGCGCCTCGCCACGCGAGCAGCCGTAGCGCGCAGCCACGCATTTGTCGAGACGGATCGGATCGGACATCGGGCGAGCTCGGCACTAGGGCACGGCAGTGTACGTGCTGGTTCCCCGGATGCGTGAGGTGCCGGTCTGCAGCGCCCGCCATGGCAATGGCGAACCCGTTCACGTACCGCCCTTGCCTGTCTGGCGTGCACGCCGATGCATGCTTCTTCCATGCACGCCAAAATGGGAAACTCGGCGCTCACACAGGAGATCGCAGATGTTCATCCAGTTCGGCACCACCCGGGTCCGCCTCAACCATATTTCCGTCATCAGCGATCCGTTCAACGCCGGCGAGAACTTCGGCTCATACTGCCACTCGGTACGAGTCGGCCTGATCTCCGGCGAAGAGGTCTTTGCACGCTTCAACAGCGAAGCCGGTGCACAGCAGCTCCACGCCGATGTGTTGAAGGCGCTGGAAGGCTGACCTGCCGTCACCACACCGCACCGCGCCGGCAAGCGCTGCATCAGCCCCAGCGTCACGCTGCACGGCGCTGAGGGTTTCGCCCTGTCGCCGCAGCGCCGCATGCTGCTTGGTGAGTGCGTTCGCCTGCTGTTATGAGGCGCGTTGTGCAATGCAGCGCGATGTGACGCGGTTGTTGCCCGTGGCTGCAACAACAAACTCTGTTCTGGGCCAGCAGCAAGCTGTCCATCGTTCTGCAGTTGGCACGCTACGGCCCATGCAAACACATCGAAAGTGCCCGCCGGATCAGGTGCTGTCAGGGCCGGCTGGACAGCTGTCGGGGAATGTCTTGCGCGGGGTGAATCCGCTCTAACTATTTTCAGAACGGAAGCTTTAGCTCGTCCAGATTCTGCCGCTAGCTGGGCAAGACGCCAGAGCGGACGCACCCCGCATCCGCCAGGCGAAGCTGCACTACCTGGATGTGGAAATGAACGATTATCTGCAACGCCTCAACGTCGGTCGTCGCCTGGGCGCGGCCTTCGGCATCCTGATCCTGCTCTCTGGCCTGCTCGTGGCCGCCGGCCTGATCACCATGTCCAACGCCCGCTATGAGCTGGACACCATCGTCAACAACAACATGGAGCGGATCCGACTTTCTTCCGACATGCTCGATGCCAATACCAATGTGGCGATCGGTCTGCGCGACATCGTGATGGTCTCCGGCGAGGCGGCCAACCGCCGCGCCATGCAGATGATCGAAGACAATCGCACGCGCTACCGCCAGGCCCACGATGCGTTGGCGGCCATGCCCAGCAACGCGCTGGAAAAGAACGCGCTCAAGCAGGTGCAGGACAAGCGCGACGTCTCGGTCAAATTCAACAACCAGATCCTGGACTACGGCATCCACGACCAGAATCAGCAGGCACAGGCGCTGTTGCAAGGCGCTGCCGCCACCGCAATGAACGAACAGCAGGCGGCCATTGGTGCCAATGCCGCGCTGGAACGACGCCTCAGCAAGGAGGCCTATGCAGTTGCAGTCGCATCGATGCATCGTGGCAAGGTCATCCTGGCAAGCGGCGGCATCGCGGCCCTGGTCATCAGCACCTTGCTGGCATGGCTGATCACCCGCAGCCTCACCAAGCCACTGAGCCAGGCCACCCGCACTGCCGAAGCCATCGCCGCCGGCAACCTGCACAACGACGTCCACACCACCGCCAACGATGAAACCGGCCGTCTGCTGCAGGCGATGGACAAGATGCAGCTGCAGCTGCGCAACCTGATCACCGCACAGACCGACATGGCCAGGCGCCATGACGCCGGCCAGATCAGCTTCCGCATCGACGCCAGCGCATTTCCAGGCGACTACGGCCGCATGGCCAACGACACCAACCTGCTGGTGGCCTCGCACGTCGCCGTGCAGACCGACCTGGCACGCATCATGGGCCGCTACGCGGTGGGCGAGCTGTCCGAAGACATGCAGCCGTTGCCAGGCGAAAAAGCCGTGTTCAGCGACACCATGTCGCAGGTCAAACTCAACCTGTCGGCCATGAATCACGAGATCAAGCATCTGGCGCAGGCCGCGGCCAATGGCGACTTCAGCGCGCGCGGCGATGTCGAGCGTTTCCAGTTCGACTTCCGCATCATGGTCGAAAGCCTCAACCACCTGATGTCCACCGCAGACGGCAACCTGCAGTCCTTGTCGTCGCTGCTGCAGGCAATCGCCGCCGGCGACCTCACTGCACGCATGAGTGGCGAATTCCGCGGCGTCTTCGCGCAGATGCGTGACGATGCCAATGCCACCGCCAGCCAGCTGGCGCAGATCGTCGGCAACATCCAGCAATCGGCGGTGTCGATCAACGCGGCGGCCAGCGAGATCGCGGCGGGCAATCAGGATCTTTCGCAACGCACCGAGCAGCAGGCCGCAAACCTCGAAGAAACCGCTGCCTCGATGGAAGAGCTGACCTCCACGGTCAGACAGAACGCCGAGAGTGCGCGCCAAGCAAATCAGCTCGCCATCGGCGCCGCACGCGTGGCCTCGCAGGGCGGCGATGTGGTGGGAAAGGTCGTCGAGACCATGAGCGGCATCGAAGCCTCGTCCAAGAAGATTTCCGACATCATCTCCGTCATCGACGGCATCGCGTTCCAGACCAACATCCTGGCGTTGAACGCTGCGGTGGAAGCAGCACGTGCGGGTGAGCAAGGCCGCGGCTTTGCGGTGGTGGCATCGGAAGTCCGCACGCTGGCGCAGCGCTCCTCCGGCGCGGCCAAGCAGATCAAGGACCTGATCGACGATTCGGTGCAGCGCGTGGCCGAAGGCTCGGCGCTGGTGCACAGCGCCGGCAAGACCATGGGCGATGTGGTCGCAAGCGTGCAACGCGTGACCGACATCATGGGCGAGATTTCCGCAGCCTCGCAGGAACAGTCTGCCGGCATCGAGCAGGTCAACCAGACCATCACCCACATGGACGAAACCACGCAGCAAAATGCGGCGCTGGTGGAAGAAGCCACTGCCGCCGCGCGCGCCATGGAAGAACAGGCCGTCCAGCTTACCGATGCGGTGGCCATCTTCCGGATCGAAACAGCCGCAATACGACAGGCCGGCCCGCGCGCAGCCACACCGGTCGCGCAGCTGTTGAGCAAGGTCCGCAGCGCCTAGCGGCGCTGCGTTGGCTTGCAGCGATGCCGGCGCTGGCCGACATCGCTGCAAGCTGCGGGCGTCGACAACACACCGGTGTCCAAGCGCCTTTCCGCCTGCACTCGGCGTGTGATCGGGCGCAGACGCAACTGCCAGCGATGATGCACGCTGGGAATGGCCTTACGCGCCGGCGCCTGAGTCGCTCTGATTCTCTACCGGGTCAGTGCGCGCACAGTCTTGATGTGCGTGCACGGCAACCCGATCACCCGACTTTGACGCCCTGCTCCAGTAGCGACAACGCCTGTTGCAGGTCACGGAACTGGAACGGCTTCTGCAGCCCATGCCGGTGCCGGAACTTCTCCGGGATTCCGCTCTGCGCATAGCCGGTCACGAAGATATACGGCACGCCGCGCGCATCCAGTTCTTCTGCAATGGGAAACGACAGCGTTCCGCCCAGGTTGACGTCCAGCACCGCCAGATCCAGGTGGCCTTGCTGCACGACCGCCAGTGCCGTATCGACGTCACCGACGGTCGCTGCGACTTCGTAGCCCAGCTCGGCCAGACAATCTTCCAGCAGCATCGCAACCAGCGATTCGTCTTCGACCAGCAACACGCGCATGGTCACGGCTGCACCTCGGCAAGCTCGACCGGCAATGGGATCGACACGCGGAAGCACACGCCGGCAGGTTCGAACGACAGGTCCACTTCGCCCTTGAGATCATGCTTCAAGCCGCGCTCCAACAGCCGCGAGCCGAAGCCCTTGCGCGTCGGCGGTTGCACGCGCGGCCCGCCGGACTCCTGCCAGACCAGCTCAAGCAGCGCCTGTCCATCGCGGACGTGGCGCTCCCACACGATCCGAACCGCACCATCGGACGAGGACAGCGCACCGTACTTCAGCGCGTTGGTGCACAGCTCGTGCAGCGCCATCGACAATGCCAGTGCGCGCCGCGGATCGAGACGGCAGGACTCGCCCTGCAGGGTGAAGCGCTGGCTGTCGCGCGATTCGTAGAGCGTCGCCGCATCGCGGGTAAGTTCCAGAATATCGGCACTGACCCAGTTTTCCCGCGTCAGCGTATCGTGCGCACGCGACAGCGCCAGCAGGCGCGCATCGATCTTCTCCTGTGCATCGGCCAGGCTGTCGGCATTGTTGAATGACTGCCGCGCCAGCGACTGCACCATCACCAGCGAATTCTTGACCCGATGGTTGAGCTCGTTGATCAACAGCTGCAGGTGTTGCTCGTGCTGTTTGTGTTCGGTGATGTCGCGCGTGGCGCCGGCAATGGCCTCCACTTCTCCATCTGGCCCGAAAACCGGCGTAAAGATGTAATCGTAGATCCGCAATCCCTTGACCGTATGCGGAAATGGCACTTCGCCACGCAGCGGCTGGCCGGTTGCGATGACGCGCTCGATTTCTTCATCGTGCATCGCGGCATGCCAGGGCTCATACCCGATCTCCAGGCAGGTCTTTCCGCATGCCTCTTCCCAGCGCATGCCCCACATCGTCAGCAATGCCTGATTGGCGTAGACGAAACGGTGCTGGGTGTCGAACACATATAAAAGGTCCGGCGTTGCCTGCAACAAGGCCTCGTAGATACGAGACTTTGCGGCGTCTTCCTGGTGCTCGGCCATTTACGTCGTGGTCCTGAAGTTGGACGGCACAATAATGCGATTGCCGTGAACGCTTGATCATGCCTATATCTGCATCAAAGTGGGCCGACGTACCAAGCCTTATCCTGACTAATATGCTTTTATCGTTATACCAATGCAGTTCGCCCTGAATAAGCGGACTCAACAAATCGATCTGGTCCATGCGACGCGGCATCTGTGCGCGACACCCTGCAGCGACATGACGCCTTGTCGCACCGTGCGCGCAACCTCGCTCAGCCTTCGATACCAGATACGCGACATGCGCGAGTTTGACCCAAAGCATGTGGCCAACGCGGCATTGCTTCATCAACACGACCCGATCCACGCCGGGGGCGCTCGGGGTGGTCACTCAACTTGCCGACTCGCCAACCGCATTCGCCCATTTCATCGAATGCAATTACCCGGGCCACCCTGTCTTATCTGCCTCAAACAAATCCTCGCGACAGATAGGGTGTTGCCATACGCGAATCAGCGAGGCGCCGTTCTTCGCGACATCGTTGCGCCGGACTAATCGCATCGCCCGCATGCAGCCTTCAGCGTGCGATGTCGATTGGGCTCGGCCGGCGACCGCCGCTCTGGCGCCGCCGAAGCAGCCGTGCTCTGAATGCCCGAATAACCCACTATTTAAGGCAAAGCCATCGTCATATGAGCGACTTATCCGCGCCGTAGCCTCGCGCCCGGATTCAGTGTCTCCACCCACTCACCAGTGGTCGCCCAGATGAAAACAGCGCTTGGTCGTCTAGAAACGTCTTTCAGAACGTCATCCTGTTCGGCGTCTTGATGTCCGCTACGTTGGCCACCGCGGCCTCTGCGACATCGTTGCATACCGTCTCCCGTACCGATCAGATGAGGTCATTCAAAACCGGCGGGCCGAGCAGATCCGAAGTCTTCCATCGGCAATGGGCAGAAGGCGCAGCGCAATGCCGTGAGTCCTTTCCACAGACCACCTCGGTGCAGCTGAGCCGGGTCGACAGCCGCGCGATCAATGCAAGGACGTTCCAGGTCACCGGAAGGTGGATCTGCAGGGGTTGATGTGCGGTCTGGTCGGTGTCCATTTCCTGGGCGTCGCCGCATGCCACCGCACTCGCGGCGGCTTCGTTCGGCGTGATCCGGTCGTCCGCGATCGACTCGCTGATAATCTGGCCAGCGTGCCCTTGGCGGACGATTCCAGCAGCAGAGCTGACAGCATGTTGCCGCTGGAAGGCGTCTCGTGCGCTGCAGCGTGTCGCCGTGTTCGGCGGCCAGCGCGCCGATCATCGCCGGCCACGCCTATGATCTGGGTGACCTCGGCCAACGTCAGGTGGTGCGTGCATGTGTTCGGGCTAACCTTGTTGCACAGCACCGCATCGGATAAGGCCTGTTCGCGGCCGTCGTCCTTCATGGTGATCAGGCATTTGGCCAGGGCCGCGCTCTCGGGGCGAACGGTTGGGACACTTCATCGACACCGCCCTTCCACGAAGGAGCTGACTTTTGAGGGCCACCTTTTGCGGCTGCTCGAGCGCCATGTGCCGAGACCGCTCGCGCCGCTAAGTCATACTTGGGCTACTTGCTGCTCAAAGGGTGGACGGCCTGCGAGGCTGGCTGTCCCGCTCCGTCCAGCCGCTGAGCGATAAAGTGCAGCTGCTGCGACATTGTTGCCAGCGCGGTATTCGTCTTGCGCTGCTCAGCCAGCAGTTGCCCCAGTAGCGGCTTGATGCCAAACACGGCGAACGGCACCAACAGCCACAACACTGACAATACGAGCCCGAAGATTGCAGCTGCGAGGTAAATGAATTCCATGATTCAGCCTTGAATTGGGATGCTGTAAAAGCTCATCCGGAAGCAGGCTAACGCGCGCCAGCCCCGGCGGCCCTTTGCTTTATGGGGTCAGGTGCTGCCGATCAGTTGCGAGGATCGGCGATCAGCCTGGACGGCGAGCCGTACAGAACGAGCACGCGGGCGCCAGCTGCGAAGGCTGGCGTCGCGCCCTGCACTACGGTCATCAGTGACCCGTTCTCGGTCTGGACGACATACTCTATGCCATCGGCCCGCGAGCCCGAGCGCTCCGCTGCAGCGCCCACGATGGTCCCTGCTACCAGGCCGCCAACTGCCCCAACGGCATTGGCCCGACCACTGCCGCCCACCGATGACCCTGCAATGCCGCCTGCTGCCGCGCCCGCCGCGGCGCCGCCACCCTGGGTGCCATCGATCGAAACAGCGCGCGCACTGATCACCGTACCCGCCACCGTTCGGTTCACCTGGCCTACCGAGCCGACTGAATAACTGTCGGTGCGCACATTCGGTGCGCACCCGGCCACTGCGGCCACAAGGATGGCCGCGACGATGAGCGGCTTCACGGCGTCGCCTGGTTGCTGGGGAACATCGGCTTGCTCGCGTCCACCGTTTCCAGAGCCTGCAGGAACTGCGCAATGTTGTTCTGGGCGGAGCGGCTGACCGACTCACGAGCGCGAATGACACCAGCAAACGCGTACGTCGCCGGTACCGTCCCTGAGGCGCTCACGTCCTGCGTGTACACGATGCTACCGTTTGCTCGGTCGATCAGCTCGTAGCGAGCGATCGTCTTGGTGGTCATAGACGCCCCAAACGCGGGTATGTCGATCGCTAGGATCTTTACCGACAAGCTCAACTTGCGCGGCGCGTCGTCGCGGAAGATCGCCATTCGATTAAGCGCCTCCGTTAGGGCGTTCTGCCACATCTGTGGAACTTCGTGCTGAGCCTCAGGTGGCACCTTGCCCTTCGCCTCGTCCGGCCGCGCCAGCGTCACGGTGAGGGACTTCAGTTCGGCATCGATCTTCTTACTGCTGACGCCTACACCCGGCACCGAGAAGTTGAGCGGCGGATTGGCCGCACAGCCCGAGAGCGCCACGATCACGATCGCAGCGGCGAGTAGCTTCTTCATTCCATTCCCCTGTTGCATTGCATCCATCACGGCATGGGGCCGTATCCCTACAGCTAGCCCAATAGTAACAAGGGCTTGTTTGCCGCGGGCGATCCGAGAAAGGAGCTCGCTTAACTATTCGCGCCCCTATTTCCAGGGACAATTAGCGACTTATCTTCCCGTCGCCCCAGTAACACGGCATTGCGCCGCGGGGCACGGAGGCGAAGAACATGGAATGCGTCGCTTTCGACAAGTCTGCAAAGCATGGAGCGCAAGCGTACGCACTCGGTGCGCAGCACGCGACTGCTGGTGGACAACAACGGGATGCCGATCGGCCGCGACGCGCTAAGGTATCGATTCGATCAGGCCCGGCTCGCCGCGGGCATCGTCAAGGCCGATTTTTAGTTCCGGGATCTGCGCGCCAAGGCGGGCACGGACAAGGCCGATGCGAGTGGCGACATGCGGCAGGCACAGGCGCAGCTGGGCCACAAAAACATCACGATGACGGAGCACTACGTGCGAAAGTGCCGCGGCGCGCGCACCACTCCAACGCGATAATTGCGGAGCGGATGCAGGATTGCGGAGCGTGAGGTTAGGCTGAAAGCCTTGCTGTATATGGTGGGCCGTGATGGATTCGAACCATCGACCAAAAGATTAAAAGTCTTCTGCTCTACCGACTGAGCTAACGGCCCATTGCCCGACTGTGCGTCGGGGTGCGCATTCTACCCTACACCGGCGTCAAGACGAAATCGCGTAGTGCGTGGGATCCTGAACCCCCGCGTCGGCGAAGCCGGCTGCGCGTAGCCGGCAGGCGTCGCAGTGGCCGCAGGCACGTCCGTCGGCATCGGCGCGGTAGCAGGACACGGTCAGCCCGAAATCCACGCCCAGGCGCACGCCTTCGCGCACGATGTCGGCCTTGCTGAGGAACTGCAGCGGGGCGTGGACGCGCAAGCCTACACCTTCCACACCGGCCTTGGTGGCTAGATTGGCGAGCACTTCGAAGGCGCGGACGAACTCGGGTCGGCAGTCCGGATAGCCGGAGTAGTCCACGGCATTGACGCCGCAGAACAGGTCGTTGGCACCCACCACTTCGGCCCAGCCAAGCGCCAGCGACAGCATGATGGTATTGCGTGCGGGCACGTAGGTGACCGGAATCCCCTCGCCGCCTGCATCGGGCACCTCGATGTCGTCGGTCAGCGCCGAGCCGCCGATGCTGCGCAGGTCCACATCGACCACCTTGTGCGCCGCCACGCCCTGCGCCGCCGCCACCCGTGCGGCCGCATCCAGCTCGGAGGTATGGCGCTGACCGTAGCGCACGCTCAGCGCGTAGACGACAAAGCCCTGCTCCTGCGCGAGCGCAATGACGGCGGCAGAATCCATGCCTCCGGACAACAACACGACAGCTTTTTTCATGACTAATCAGACGATGACAACAGAAAGGGAAGGCTAGCAGGCTCGGTCCGCGATGGGTTAACGCAGCCGATGGCGCCGACGACGTTTGACCGTCTGGTCGATGACGCGCCCCCATCCCGTCGCGACCATCCAGACGCATCGAACCGACTGGTAGCGACAACGCTTACCGCGCGGTCCCGCGCCCAGGCAGGAGTGCAGCGGCATCGAGAGGCGACGCCATGGCCAGCAGCCAGAAGGCTCGGTAGACGGCGCGCCGATCCAGGCAGCCAGAAGGCTCGGTAGACGGCGCGCCGATCCAGCGAGCGTCGCGCCGACGCGGCAGATGCTGTCCGCCACCCCGCAAAGGACAGACCTGCACACGCCCTGATCCATGGCGGTCATGCGGACTCGATCATCCGGACCCAAGAACCATGTGAACGTGAGGATCAGGAACCGACGCTCCCGACCCTCGCCGCGTGATCGGGCATCAGCGCCCCGGCTCGTCGTTCCAGAGAATCTTGTGCAACTGCATCTGGAAGCGCACCGGCACCCGATCGGCCACGATCCAGTCGGCCAGCTGGCGTGGCGTCACCTCGCTCTTGCTTGGCGAAAACCACACCGTGCAGCGGCGATCCAGCGCATGGGCCGCCACGATCTCGCGCGACCAATCGTAGTCGGCGCGGCTGCAGATCACGAACTTGATCTGGTCCCGTGCCGTCAGCAATGCCAAGTTGTCCCAGCGGTTGCGATGCGCTTCACCGGATGCCGGCGTCTTGATGTCGACCACCCGCGAAACGCGCGCATCGACCTCGGACACATCCAGCGCACCGGAGGTTTCCAGCGAGACATCAAAGCCGGCATCGCAGAGCTTCTGCAGCAGCACCAGGCAGCGCTTCTGCGCCAGCGGCTCTCCCCCGGTGACGCAGACGTGGCGAACGCCGTGGCTTGCAACGTCGGCAACGATCGCGTCGATGTCATGCCACTGCCCGCCATGGAAGGCGTAGGCCGTGTCGCAATACTGGCAGCGCAACGGACAGCCGGTCAGGCGTACGAACACGGTCGGCCAGCCGGCCGTCTCGGCTTCGCCCTGCAGGGACAGGAAGATTTCGGTGATCTTCAATCGCGGCAGTTGCGATTGGACGATCTCGCTGGGGACGGCGGCGGCGTTCATGGGCAAGGTATGCGCCGCGCCAATCGGCGACGACGCGCGGGCTCAGCGCAGCTGCTGGCCGAGACGGATGGATTGCAGACGTTCCTGCGCGACGCGCGCGGCATCGGAACCGGGATACTGCGCCACGACCTGTTGCAAGGTCTGCTGGGCTTCGTTGTTCTTGCCTTCGCCATATTGCGACAGGCCAAGCTTCAACAGACCGCCGGCCGCCTTGTCATGCGTGGGATAGCGGCTGACGAGATCGCGGAACTGCGCCTCGGCCAGCTGGAAATTGCGGGTGGCGTAATAACTCTCACCCAGCCAGTACAAAGCATTGGGGGTGTAGACGCCATTGGGGTAGAGCTCCAGGAAGCTCAGGAACAGCTGTGATGCATCGTCGTACTTGCCGTTCTTCAGTGCATCGAACGCCACGTTATAGGCCGTGCGCTCGTCATTGCTGACGGCCAGGGTGCCTGGGTCGCCATGCACGCTCGGCGGCTTCTCGGAGGTAGCCGCCGTTGCAGGCCGCGCGGCCGGAGCCGGGGCTGGGGTGACGCTGCCGGTGGCAGGAGGCAGCGGGGGCGTTGCGCCACCTGCACCTTCCAGCCGGTTCAGACGTCCGTCCAGGTCCAGATACTGGTCCTTGGACTGCTGCTTGAGTTGCTCGTTGTCGTGCTGCAGCTGTTCAACGGTCGCGCGCAACGCCTGCAGGTCGGAACGCGCCTGCTGCAGTTGATTGAGCAGATCGTTGTTGGCCTGACTGTTGGCCTGCTGCTGCTCGAGCACCGCCACACGATCAGCGAGACTTGCTCGCTGGGCGTGAGCCGGCGCGGCGACCACAAGGGCCGCCGCGACGAACAGGGATGTCACTCGAAAGCGCATCGCTTCTTACTGAGCCGTGTACACGATTTCGACGCGACGGTTCTGCGACCAGCAGCTTTCGCTGGTTTCGGTGCAGACCGGACGCTCTTCGCCGTAGCTGACGACGGTCAGCTGGCTGGCCGAACCACCGGCAGCCTGCAGTGAGGAGGACACGGCATTGCCGCGGCGCTCGCCCAGGCCCATGTTGTACTCGCGCGAACCGCGCTCGTCAGCATTGCCCTGCAGGGTGATGCGCGAGGAGGGACGGTCACGCAGGTACTTGGCGTGGCACGCCATGATGGCCTGGAATTCCGGCTTCAGGGAGTCCTGATCCAGATCGAAGTAGACAACGCGCTGACGCAGGCAGGCATCGGTATCCAGGTCGCCCGGGCCGTACAGGCCAGAGGTGGCCGGGCCGGTCGGAACGGAGGAGCCAGCGGTGGTGTCGGTCGGAGCAGGCGGAGTTTCCTTCACCTTCTTCGAGCAACCAGCCAGCACGGCAACGGACAGCAGGGAGACAAGCAAGACGCGGGTGGACTTGTTCATGGGATACCTATGGAGGCTCTGGGCCAATGAGTGGTTTAACGCAGCGAAATATTAACATTAATGCGCGGTTCGGTAAGGCCCCCAAGCAGGTTCTCTCACATCACCGTCGGCCAGAACCAGGCGCTGGCGGACCCGAGCGTCGGCGGACACCGCATAAAGGACGCCACGACCACCCTCACGTGCCGCATACAACACCATGCTGGCGTTCGGCGCGAAGCTCGGCGACTCGTCCAGCGACCCCGGCGAGAGCGTGCTCCAGCTGGGCGAACCCAAGCTGCGGTCCATCATGGCAATGCGGTAGCTGTTGCCACTGCCCTGCGCCACGGCGATCTTCTTGCCGTCGAACGACACGCTGGCAGTCGCGTTGTAGTTGCCCTGGAAGGTCACGCGGTTGGCGCTGCCGCCGCTGGCGGCCACCTGGTAGATCTGCGGGCGACCGCCGCGATCGGAGGTGAAATAGATGCTGCCGCCATCCGGCGCCCAGGTCGGCTCGGTGTCGATGCCGAAGTGGTTGGTCAGCTGGGTCAGCTGCTTGCTGCCCAGATCCATCACATAGATCTCAGGGTTGCCACTGCGCGACAGGGCCAGGGCCAGGCGACGGCCGTCGGGCGAGAACGCCGGTGCGCCGTTGATGCCGCGGAAGCTGGACACCAGCTCACGGGCGCCGGTGGCGATGTCCTGCAGATAGATCGACGAATTGCCGCGCTCGAAGCTCACATACGCAAGCTTCTTGCCGTCCGGGCTCCAGTTCGGCGACAGCAGCGGTTCGGCAGAACGCACGATGGTCTGCGGGTTGTAGCCGTCCGAATCGGCCACCATCAGCGCATAGCGCATGGCGCCACCCTTGCCGCTGGCGGTGACGTAGGCGATGCGGGTCCAGAACGCGCCGCGCACGCCGGTGATCTTTTCGTAGATCGCATCGGCCATCTGGTGCGAAACATCGCGCATCGCGTTGGCACGTGCGGTCATCGCCAGGCCGAGCAGGCGCTCGCCCTTGGCCACGTCGAACAGTTCGTATTCGACGCGATACGCGCCCTCGCCTGCGTCCATCACGCGGCCGACGACGATGTAGTTCTGCTTCAGGGTGCGCCAGGTCGGGAACTGCACCTCGGTCCCGCGGGTCGGCTTTTCCACGATCTGGGCAGCCGGCAAGGTGCGGAACTGGCCGGAGCGATCCAGGTCGGCACCGACTACGGCGGACACGTCGGTCTGCGGCGCAGCGCCGGAGCCCTGATACGGCATGGGGATGATCGCGATCGGCGTGGCCGAGGCGCTACCGCCCACGATATCGATGGTAAGACCCTGCTGCTGCGCGAGCGCGCTCAGCGGCAACAACAGGGCGGTCAGGGCAGCTAGCCAACGCAGCGGTTTTTTCATGGACGGCTCGGATCGGGCAGGAAAAGTGGGCAAGGGATACCAATCAGCGAGTGAACATACTCGCAATCGTGAACGAGACAACGTGAAAATGGAGCGATTGATCGTGTAGCGAATTGGGTGGCACTGCCGGCCAATCGCCGGTGCGCAGCAACTGCGCCACTGCCTGGCGGCGGCGGTCACGCGTACACCGGCTCCGACGGCCCTGCCGTCGTCGCCGGGCTGCAGCGCGCGCAGGCAGCCGCGGCCCGGCCAGTACCGACGCGTTTACTGGTCCTGCGCGGTGAACACGAAGGTCAGATTGCGCTGGAACACCGATTCGAAGCCACGGTACGGCAGCGGTTGCGCACTCAATACCGCGGCTTCGATCGAACGCTGGCCGGCCTCGTCATACGGGCAGCCTGGCGCGACCTTTGCCTCCATCACGCTGCCACCGGGCAACTGGCGGATGTTGATGGTGCACTTCTGACCCGGCGGCACCGACGGCGGGCGCACCCACTGGGCCAGCACCTTCTGCTGGATCGCCGCGGCGTACTTGGCCGATAAATCGGTACTGGTACCGCCCTGCCCCGCGGTCGGCTGCGCGCTGGACGCCGCGGCCGCGGACGCCTGCTGGGCGCGCGCGGCAGCCACCTGACGCAGCTTCTGTTCGGCCAGTGCCGCTTCCTTGGTGGCCTGCTCGCGCTGCCGGCGGATGTCGGCAATCTTCTTTTCGCGCTCGGCATCGGCGGCCGCCTGCTGCGCGGCGGCCTGCTTCTTCTTGGCGTCGGCCTCTTCCTGCTGCTTGGCCAGGCGCAATTTCTGCTCGGCCTCTTCCTGGCGCTTGCGCTCGGTCAGGTCGATCTGCTCCTGGCGGCGCTTGGCTTCCTGCTCCTGCTTGGCCTTTTCGGCGGAAATGGCCAATGCGTCGACCTTCTCCTGGTCCACCTTGTCCGGCTGGGCCACGCGTTCCTGCGCCTGCGCCTGCTGCGGCGTGGGCGCGTCCTGCGGGCGCGGCTCGGGAATCGGCTGCGGTGGCGGCACGGTGTCTTCCGGCGCGGGCTCGGGCAATGGTGCCGGCGGAGGCGGCGCTTCCACCGGCGTGGCCTTCAACGCCTGGCGCGCGACGCGCGCCTCCGCGGCAGAGACATCCAGCGAGGCTTCCATGCTGGGGTCGCCCGCGGCCGGCTCGACCGAGCGTTCGGGCGACCACAGCCAGCCGGCGATGAACACCAGCGCGACCAGAATGTGCACGACCAGGGCCAGCATGACCGGTCGCAGCCAGCCATCCTCGCGCGCGCCTTGGGTCGGGAGTGCGTCAGCGTGCATCGCTGCCTGCAGTGCCGCCGGAGTCGGAGATCAGGCCGACCTTCTCGACCTTGGCCTGCTTGAGCACGTCGATGGCGTCCATGATCTTCTGGTACGGCGCGGCGCGATCGCCGGCCACGACCACGCGCGCGTCCTTGTCCTGCGCCACGATGGCGGCCAACTGCGCCTGCAGGGCAGCGACATCCATCGCCTGCGGCTTGCCCTTGGGCAGCTGCAATGCAAGCTGGCCATCGGCGGCGACCACCACCACGATCGGGTCCTGCTTGCTCTCCAGCGCCTTGGCGCGCGAGCTCGGCAGGCTGACATCTGTACTCAGGGTCAACAACGGTGCGGTCACCATGAAGATGATCAGCAGCACCAGCATCACGTCGATGTACGGCACGACGTTGATGTCGGATTTGAGCTTGCGCTTCTTACGGCGGGAAATACCGGAGATCATCGCGAAACGTTCCTAATTAATCCCTCGCACATGCATGTGCGATCTGTCGCGAGTGGCTCGCTAGTGCAGGCCGATGCGCACGTCCGTGGGCTGACTTGCGCGCGGCGGGCTCCACCCACTGCGGCGCGGCGCCCATGGCCGGATGCGCGAACCGTCACAGGCTTGCAAGGCGCGCGCATTACTCGTCCGCGCCGGCCTGGCGCTGCAGGATGGAGCTGAACTCGTCGGCGAAGGTCTCGTAGCGCACCGACAGCCGTTCCACGCGCGTGGTGAAGCGGTTGTAGGCCCACACGGCCGGGATCGCCACGAACAGGCCGATGGCGGTGGCGAACAGGGCTTCGGAGATGCCCGGTGCCACCGCTGCGATACCGGCCTGCTCGCCGCTGCTGACCATGTCGTGCATGGTCACCATGATGCCGAACACGGTGCCGACCAGGCCGACGTAGGGCGCAGTGGAACCGATGTTGGCCAGCAGTTCGAGATTGCGCTCGAGCTGGTCGACCTCACGGGTGAAGGCGGTACGCATGGCGCGCTGTGCGCCTTCCAGCTGCACGCGTGCGTCCAGGCGGCGGCGGTCGCGCAACCGCGAGAACTCGCGGAAGCCGCTCTCGAACATCGATTCCAGGCCGCCGACAGTGCGGTTGCGGTCGGTCGCCGACGCGTACAGCTTGGCCAGGTCGGCACCGGACCAGAAGCGGTTTTCAAATTCATCGGCCTCGCGGTTGGCCTGCTTGAACGCGCGCGCCTTGCGAAAAATGATGACCCAGCTGATGAACGAGCCGATCAACAGCAACAGCACGATGATCTTCACCGGGATACTGGCCCGCAGGATCAGATCCACGTAGTTGATGCTGCTGTTGTGCGCCGCCGTGGCGGTTTGCGCCGCGGCCGCGGTGACGTCCTGCGGTAGTGCTTCCACTACCGTGTCCTGCAGGGCCAGGAGCAATGCAATCGACATCCGTTCGTTCCTCAGTAATCGGATTCTGTGGTTTCTAGAGCTTTCAACACGTCGTATACCGCATCGTCCATGCCGCGCGGGCGGAAGTCGCTGGCAGCGAGTGCGGCAATCCGCACCTCGGCCGTCAGCAGCACTTCGCCTTCGCGGCGGACCGACTGCGCAAACTGCAGGCTGGCCCGTCTGCATTTCAACAACACCGCCGACACTGACAGCGCGTCGTCGAGCCGGGCCGGCTTGAGGAAATCCAGTTGCATCGAGCGGACCGCAAACACCAGACCGTGGTCCTGGCGCATCAGTTCCTGCCCGTAACCGGCCGCGCGCATCCACTCGGTGCGCGCACGTTCCAGGAAGGCGACGTAGCGCGCGTGGTAGACCACCCCGCCGGCGTCGGTATCTTCCCAGTAGACGCGTGTCGGCCAACTGAATACAGGCGGGGATTCGGGATTCGGGATGACGGGATTGGTGGTCATGGGCACCGATTGTTGGTCGAGACGGCCGCGGCTGGCGACGAACGGAGCGCCATCAAAACAGGTCTCCCGGTTCACCGATGCCTGCGGCGCGGTCGCGTGGCGGCTTCAGGCCCAGGTGCAGATAGGCCTTGGTGGTGACCATGCGGCCACGCGCGGTGCGGATCAGGAAGCCCTGCTGGATCAGGTAGGGCTCGATCACGTCTTCCAGCGTGCCGCGCTCTTCCGACAGCGAGGCGGCCAGCGATTCCACGCCGACCGGGCCGCCATCGAAATGCTCGACGATGGTGCGCAGCATACGGCGGTCGAGCTCATCGAAGCCTTCCGGGTCCACTTTCAGCATCTGCATGGCGGCCTGCGCCACCGGCAGATCGATGTGGCCGGCCGCCTTGACCTGGGCGTAGTCGCGCACCCGGCGCAGCAGGCGGTTGGCAATCCGCGGGGTGCCGCGGGCGCGGCGCGCGATTTCGGCGGCGCCCTCGGGTGTGCAGTCGATGCCCAAGATCGCGGCCGAGCGGATCACGATGCGGGTCAGCTCCTGGGGCGAATAAAACTCCAGGCGTTGCACGATGCCGAAGCGGTCGCGCAACGGCGCGGTCAACAGGCCGGCACGCGTGGTGGCGCCGATCAGGGTAAACGGCGGCAGGTCGATCTTGATCGAGCGCGCAGCCGGGCCGTCGCCGATCATGATGTCGATCTGGAAATCTTCCATCGCCGGGTACAGCACTTCCTCCACCACCGGCGACAGGCGATGGATCTCGTCGATGAACAACACATCGTGCGGCTGCAGGTTGGTCAGCAGCGCCGCAAGATCGCCGGCCTTCTCGATCACCGGGCCGGACGTCACCCGCAGGCTCACGCCCAGCTCGTTGGCGATCACATGGCTGAGCGTGGTCTTGCCGAGCCCGGGCGGGCCGAAGATCAGCACATGGTCCATGGCCTCGCCGCGCGCCTTGGCGGCCTGGATGTAGATCTCCATCTGCTCGCGCACCGGCTGCTGGCCGAGATAGTCGGCCAGGCGCTTGGGACGGATGCTCGCATCGGCGGCTTCGTCCTCGCGGGTGGAGCTGCCGGCGATGATGCGCTGGTCCATCAGCGGGACCCGGGACCGGGGACCGGGGACCCGGCAAGCGCATGGCGTGCGATTGCGGGCGGGGCAGCGGAGGACAGGAAAGAAATCATGATCCGGCAATTGTAGAAGACTGCAGCCCGCTTTTACCGGTCCCCGGCCCCGGGTCCCGGGTCCCGGCATTTAAATCTCCACCTGCGCGCCGAGCTCCACCAGGCGATTGCCCGGGATGCGGAAGAAACCGGTGGCCGGCGCGGCATTGCGATGCATCAGCGCGAACAGCTTGTCGCGCCAGATCGGCATGCCGCGGTTGGCGCTGGCCACGATGGTCTCGCGGCTGGCGAAGAAGGTGGTGTCCATCGGATCGAAATGGATGCCGCCCTGGTCGCAGGAGCGCATCAATGCCAGCGGCACGTCTGGCGTCTCCATGAAGCCGAAGCGCACGTAGACGCGGTAGAACTCGTCGCCGATCGATTCGATCTGCAGGCGCTTGTCCACCGGCGCATACGGAATCGGCAAGGTATCGACGTTGAGGAAGATGTTGCGCTCGTGCAGCACCTTGTTGTGCTTGAGGTTATGCATGAGTGCATGCGGCACCACCATCGGGTCGGCAGTCAGGAACACCGCCATGCCCGGCACGCGCGCCGGCGGGGCCAGCATCAGGCCCGGCAGGAAGCTGTCGATGCGGATACCGTCCTTGCGGATTTCCTCGCGCAGCAGCGCGCGGCCGCGGCGCCAGGTACGCATCAGGGTGAACACCACGATGCCCAGCGCGAGCGGGAACCAGGCACCCTGCAGCAGCTTGGCGCCGTTGGCGATCACGAAGGCCAGTTCGATGATGAAGAACACCACGCACAGCGGCAGCACCCAGTTGCGCCAGCGCGGCCATAGCGCGCGGGCGACCAGGGCCAGCAGCAGGGTGTCGATCAGCATGGTCATCGACACCGAGATGCCGTAGGCCACCGCCAGATTGGTGGAGCTGCGGAAGATCAGCACCAGCGCGATCACCATCACCATCAGCAGCCAGTTGATGCCGGGCACGTAGATCTGGCCGATGGTGTCGCGCGAGGTGTGCTTGATCAGCATGCGCGGGATGTAGCCCAGCTGCATGGCCTGACGGGCCACCGAATAGGCGCCGGTGATCACCGCCTGCGAGGCGATCACCGCCGCCAGCGTGGCCAGGATGATCATCGGGTACAACGCCCAGCCAGGCACCGCTTCAAAAAACGGGTTCTTCAGCGCGGACGGGTGATTGAGCACCAGCGCGCCCTGGCCCAGGTAATTGAGCAGCAGCATCGGCAGCACGAAGAAATACCAGCCGTGGCGGATCGGCTTCGCGCCGAAGTGCCCCATGTCCGCGTACAGCGCCTCGCCGCCGGTCACCGCCAGCACCACCGCGCCGAGGATGAACACCCCGTGCCAGCCGTGCTCGATGAAGAAGCGGATCGCCCACCACGGATTGAAGGCCTTCATCACCTCCGGTGCATCGACGATGTTCCAGGCGCCGATCGCGCCCAGCGACAGGAACCACAGGCAGGTGATCGGGCCGAACACCTTGCCCACGGTCTCTGTGCCGAAACGCTGCACCATGAACACGATCAGCAGCACCACCACGGTGATCGGCACGATGAAGGGATGCAGGCTGGGCGCGGCGATTTCCAGGCCTTCCACCGCGCCCATCACCGAGATGGCCGGGGTGATCACGCCGTCACCGAAGAACAGCGAGGCGCCGAAGATGCCGAGGATGCCCACCACATACGCCGAACGCGACCCCTGCTTGAGGGTGCGCTGGGTCAGCGCCATCAACGCCATGATGCCGCCCTCGCCCTCGTTGTCGGCGCGCATGATGATGGTGACGTACTTGAGCGTCACCGTAATCATCAGTGCCCAGAACGCCAGCGACAGCACCCCCAGCACCGTGTCGTGGTCGCTGCTCAGCCCGTAGTGCGGCGAAAACGCCTCTTTCAGGGTGTACAGCGGGCTGGTACCGATATCGCCGAACACGACGCCGATGGCGCCGATGACCAAGGCCATATGGCTGTTGGCGGGCGCGTGGCCGTGGCCCGCTGCAGGGGTGGAGGTCTGTGACATGGGTTGGCAGGGTATCGCCGAAGGGCGTGAAGAATGGGAAAGGTCGAGGCTGCTTAACGCAGCGCGGCCTGCAGAGCCTTGCGAATGACCATGGCGACGTCGTCGCCTTCCGCCCCGGCCTCGCGTGCCATGCGTGTGGCCTCGGCCGGCTTGTAACCCAGCTGCTGCAAGGCCACCGTGGCTTCGGACACCGCATCCGGGCCGAGCTGGCCGGTGATCGGCGCACCGCTGCTGAAGTCGGCCGCGCGGTCGCGCAGCTCCACCACCATGCGCTCGGCTGTCTTCTTGCCGATGCCGGGGATGCGCGTGAGCGCGGTGATGTCGCCGCTGGTGATCAGGCGGGCGAACTCGTCCACGCTGACTCCGGACAGCACTGCCAGCGCGATCTTGGCGCCGATGCCGGTGACCTTCTGCACGTCGCGGAACAGCCGCCGCTCGCCTTCGCGCAGGAAGCCGTACAGCGCCACGCTGTCTTCCTTCTGCGCGTAATGGGTAAACAGGATGACGTCGCGACCGACGTCGGGCAGGTCATAGAAGGTGCTCATCGGCGCCTCCAGCTCGTAGCCCACCCCGCCCACGTCGATCACCAGCCACGGTGGCTGCTTGTAGGCCAGGATCCCGCGCAGACGGCCGATCATTGGGCACCGCCGGGGCGGTGCCGGGATTGGGCATTCGGGATTGGGGATTGGTTATTTCCCGCGCGGCCGTTACGGACTGCCGCGTACAGCCCGATCAGCTCAGCACAGGCGGACCCGCTTTTGCGAATCCCCAATCCCGACTCCCGAATCCCGATTCTCATTTCTTGCGGCTCCAGGCCTGTTGCGTATTGACGCCCAGACGTTGCGCGGTGGCGCGGACGTGGGCGTGAGTGATGGCGACCGCCAGTGCGTCGGCAGCGTCGGGCTGCAGCTTGCCTTTCAGGTTGAGCATGATGCCGACCATGTGCTGCACCTGCACCTTGTCCGCACCGCCCTTGCCGACCAGCGCCAGCTTGATTTCGGTGGCAGCGTACTCGTGCACCGGCAGGTCGCGCATGACGACCGCGCAGATCGCCGCGCCACGTGCATGGCCAAGCTTGAGCGCCGAATCGGCGCTCTTGCCCATGAACACCTTCTCGATCGCTACCTCGTCCGGCCGGTAGGTCTCGATCAGCTCACCCAGCCCGTGCAGCAGGCGCTTGAGCCGCTGCGCAAAGTCGCCCTCGCCCAGCAACACCAGCGGGGCGTGGTAGACATGTCGGCTGCGCCCGCCCTCGTCGATATCGATGATGCCGATGCCGGTGCGCTGCGAGCCGGGATCGATGCCCAGGATGCGGGTCATTGAGCGGCCGGGAATTGGGAGTCGGGAATCGGGAATGGGTAAAGCGGCCTACTGGCGTGCTCGACATTGCCGAGCGATGCAGGATGCTGCTGTTTCGATTCCCGATTCTCCATTCCCGATTCCCGGCGCCTCAGGCGCCAAGCGCCGCTTGATCGACGTTCGAATACACGTCCTGGACGTCGTCCAGGTCTTCGAGCATGTCGAGCAGCTTGCGCACCTGCACGGCGGTGTCGCCGTCCACGGCGATGTCGTTGTCGGCGCGGAAGGTGATTTCGGCATGCGCCGGTTCCAGCCCGGCAGCGACCAGGGCGTCCTTGACCTGGGCAAAGGCGTCCGGGGCGGTCAGCACGTCGATGGCGCCGTCTTCCGGGTACACCACCACGTCGTCGGCGCCGGCCTCGATGGCGGCATCGGTGAGGGTGTCCTCGTCGGCGCCGGCGGCAAAGCTCAGCACGCCCAGGCGCTTGAACATGAAGGCCACCGAGCCATCGGTGCCCATGTTGCCGCCGCACTTGCTGAAGGCGTGGCGCACGTCGGCCACGGTGCGCACGCGGTTGTCGGTCAGGCAGTCCACGATCACCGCCACGCCGCCGGGCGCATAGCCCTCGTAGCGCACTTCTTCGTACTCCACCCCTTCCAGCTCGCCGGTGGACTTCTTGATGGCGCGCTCGATCACGTCCTTGGACATGTTCGCCGACAACCCTTTGTCCATGGCGGTGCGCAGACGCGGATTATTGGAAGGATCGCCGCCGCCGGCGCGGGCGGCCACGCTGATCTCGCGGATGATCTTGGTGAACATCTTGCCGCGTTTGGCGTCGGAGGCGTTCTTGCGGCCTTCGATCGAGGGGCCTCTACCCATGGGTGGTTCCAGACTGGCTTGGATGACAGGGCGCGGATTTTACCTGATTGCCCGCCCGCACCGGGGCGCCGACATGCGCCAGCGGATGTTCAAGCCGCAAAGTGGCCGTTGCGCAGGAAGGCCAGGGCTTGCCGGGCCGCCTCGGGTGAGCGCAACAAGCCGCTGTGACTGGCCTGCACCACGCAATGGTCGCGCAGGCCGGGCAGGCGGGTTTCGGCCAGCGCAACGGTGCCGTCGGAGCCGGCGTCCAGTGGCGCCAGCCAGCGGCCGACGCCGCGTGGCACGCAGCCGGCCACCTGGCCGATCTCGGCCGGCCCGTCCCAACGGCTAAAACCGTGCTGCAACAGCGCGGCGCTGCGGCCCATGGCCCATACGCAGCCATGCCGGGCCAGGCTGCGCGCGGCGGCACTGCCGCGCAGCGGCGAGCCAAGACAGACCACTCGACGCACCGGCAGATCGGGCGCGTCCTGCAACGCCTGCAGGGCCACCAGGCCGCCGAGGCTATGGCAGATCAACAGTTGTGCACGGCTGGCGCGCAGCCTTGCGATCAATTGCGGCACTGCCTGCGCCGGACCGCCGAACACGCTGGCATAGCCGAACACTGCAGGCGCCAGTCCCTCGCCCCGCAGCCGCCGGGCCAGCGGCAGCAGCCAGTGCGCGGTGTTCCAGATGCCGTGGACCAGCAGCACGTCGGCGGTGGCGGTGGTCGCCGGCTTGCGCGAGGCGCGCCTGGCTGCACCTGGAAATGCAGCGGCCGCGCCGGGCATCAGCGCGATTGCCTGCAGGTGGCACGCAATCGCCGGGCAAGTGCGGACGGTGCCGGCATGCCGTCAATCGGCTGCAACCAGCGGCCTGCGACGCAGGATGTATTCGCGATCCACAACTTTGCCAACCGGAAAATCGTACTCCCCCACTTTTTCGAAACCGTAGCGCGCATAGAAACGCTGCGCGCCGAAGTTCTCTGACCACACGCCGATCCACAGGGTGCGCGGGCCGTCGCGCTCCAGCCACTCCAGTGCGGTTTCGAACAGCCGGCTGCCCCAACCGCTGTTCTGGTAGTCCTTCAGCAGATACAGCCGCTTGAGCTCTCCATCGCCTGGGCGCACGTCGTCATGCGGAAGCCCGCAGGGGCCGGCGGCGGCATGGCCAACCAACAGGTTGTCCATCTCCAGCAACCAGATCGCGTAGTCCGGATGCGCCAGCACGATGCGCGCGCGCTCGACCGCATACGTTTCTTCGAGAAAACCACGCAGGTCGTCTTCTGGATACAGATGCCCGAAGGTTTCGGTAAAGGTCTGTGCGGCCAACAGCGACAGCGCTTCGGCATCGTCCGGTGTGGCGCGGCGAATGCGGGTCATGCGGGCCTCTCGTACCGGATGGGACGTGGCAGCTTCTCGCATGCGGCGGCGCCGCTGCAAGTGGGGGAATCGGGAATCGGCAGATGCGGCGCTTGAGCGCGGCGCACGGATGGGTCGCCACTACTTCGCCAAGGTCGTTGGCGCCTGGCAGGGCAACACGGCCACGCGCGGGGCGGGGCCGTGCTTGCACGCGGGTCAGGCCTGCTTGGGGCGCACCTGCACGTGCACCTCGGCCAGCTGTTCGGCGGCGATCGGCGACGGGGCGTCGGTCATCAGGTCCTGTGCGCCGGTGGTCTTGGGGAACGGGATCACGTCGCGGATGGATTCGGTGCCGGCCATCAGCGCAGCGATGCGATCGATACCGAAGGCGATGCCGCCGTGCGGCGGTGCGCCGTAGTTCAGGGCATCCAGCAGGAAGCCGAACTTGGCGCGCGCTTCTTCGGCGCCGATGCCGAGCAGCTCGAACACTGCGCTCTGCATGTCCGGGCGATGGATACGGATCGAGCCGCCGCCGATTTCATTGCCGTTGAGCACCATGTCGTAGCCACGCGACACCGCGGTGCGGGCATTGGCGCGCAGGTCGGCGATATCGTCCACCGCCGGTGCGGTGAAGGGGTGATGCAAGGCGACGTAACGCTGCGCCTCGTCGTCCCATTCGAACATCGGGAAATCGGTGACCCACAGCGGCGCCCAGCCATCGGCGACCAGGTTGAACTCCTTGCCGGCCTTCAGGCGCAACGCGCCCATGAAATCGGACACGGTGTTGTAGCCGCCGGCACCGAAGAACACGATGTCGCCATTACCGGCGCCGACGTGCTTGAGCAGCGCGGCAAACGCGTCTTCGGAAAAGAACTTGGCGATCGGCGAGCTGACCTCGCCGGTCTCCGAAAGCTTGATGTAGGCCAGGCCCTTGGCGCCGTACTTGGCGGCATGCGCGGCATATTCGTCGATCTGCTTGCGCGACAGCGTGGCGCCACCGGGGATGCGCAACGCGGCAACGCGGCCGTCGGCATCGTTGGCGGCGGCGGTGAACACCGGGAATTCGCTGGACTTGACCAGCTCGGCCACATCGACCAATTCCAGATCGATGCGCAGGTCCGGTTTGTCCGAGCCATAGCGGCGCATCGCCTCGGCCCAGGTCATGCGCGGGAACTGCGCCGCCAGCTCGACGTCCACCACTTCCTTGAAGATGGCGCGGATCATGTCCTCGACGAAATCCTGCACGTCGCGTTCGCGCACGAAGGCGAACTCCATGTCGAGCT
>NZ_JSZE01000199.1 GCF_000802365.1 Xanthomonas cannabis pv. cannabis | reverse complement strand
GTGCCGGCCAGCGGCCGCCACCTATGGATGAACACGCCTGAAGGAAACCGATCAGAGCTCGCGGATCGAGATCCTGATCAACACAGTTGCTCCACGGACGGATTCACGGCGTGTCCCGCAAGCGGTGAGGGCGCCGCGCATTCGACCAGACGTGAAGACAGCCAAGCGATCACGATACGCACAGTGCAGCCGTCTCGACCTGACTGCTCAATACCGGCAGATCAGGTGGAAAGCGGATCATCTTCGCCTTTGCTGCAGGGCCCTTGCCCGCCCACCATCGCAGGACACGCTGCAAGTACGTCCATGTAGCTCCGTGGCGGCATCCATGCCGCCAAGGGTCCCGCGACGGTGGGCGGGCAAGGGCCAGTCGCGTTGGTCGGTGTGCAGGCTTTCAACAGAGCAACCAGCCAACCGTGCGACGCGGTGTCTTCGCTCTTCAGTAAAACCACCAACCAACTGTCTGGCCTGGTGGCCTCATCGGTTGCGGGACCGTTAGCGGCAATGGATGCCGCCAACGAGCCTTACTCTGTTCGGAATGTGGCAACGTAGGTGTCTAGGGCCTGCGTGGGCACCGCACGCTCGCAGGCCTCGGCTCGACCTGGCAGGAACGTGCCTGCAGCGCATCCGTATTGCATGATTTATGCGGAATTTACGCGGCGGCCGATTCAGGTCCATAGCGACTTTACGCCGGGCGGGCAGAGACTGCGCGCAGTGGCGGAGCGGTTCCGCCGTGGACGATCCTGATGCATCCCTTGACCTGTCTGCTCCATCGGCGCGTCGCGCACGGTGCGGCAGCGCTTTGCCGTATTGGTACGCACCCGTTGCCTGCGCCGTCGCACCTTGCATCCATCGCGCCGCGCTGTGCGCGTCTGGGGGAGTAACCCATGCCTGCCTGGATGTCCCTGTTGTGCGGCGTGGCCGTACTCGTTGCTGCAGCCTACCTGTTGTACGTGGTGCTGCGGCCCGAAGACTTCTGATGCGAGTGCGCTCCAATGAGTGAAACCATTCTTGTCTATGCGCTGGCCATCGTGCTGGCGTGGCCCCTGGGCCGTTATCTGGCTGCGGTGATGCGCGGCGCGCCGATGCGCGGCGATGCGTTATTCGGCTGGATCGAGCGTCCGGTGTATGCCTTGCTCGGCACGCGTCCGCAGCAGGGCATGTCGTGGCGCGGTTACAGCGTGGCCTTTCTGCTCAGCAACCTGGCCGTCGGCGTGCTGACCTGGGTGGTGTTCATGACCCAGGCCTGGCTGCCGTTCAATCCGGACGGCATCGCGAACCTGCGCTGGGATACGGCGCTGCACACCATGGTGTCGTTTGTCACCAACACCAACCAGCAGCATTACTCCGGCCAGGCGCAGCTGTCGTACCTGTCGCAGATGACGGGGATCGTCGGCCTGCAGGTGGTGACGCCGATGATGGGCCTGGCGTTGGCGGTGGCCACCTTGCGCGCGTTGTTCGGTGGGCGAGTGGCCGCAGGTTTGCCCGATGCCTTGCCGGCATTGGATACGGCGGCGAGCACACGGATGCAGATGGTCGCTCAGCCCGATCCGGACGCAGCACCAATGCGGCAGGGATGGCAGCAGCCGACGCCTGACGCAGCGCTTTCGTCTGACGCCGACGTGGGCAATTATTGGGCCGATGTCATCCGCGCCAGCGTGCGCGTGCTGTTGCCGCTGTGCCTGTTGTGGAGCGTGCTAGTCGGCTGGCAAGGCGTGCCGTCGACCTTGCAGGGCGCGGCAACCGCCACGCCCCTGGATGGCAGCGCCAGCATGCCCAGCCAGACCATTCCGGTCGGCCCGGTGGCGGCGATGGTGGCGGCCAAGCAGCTCGGCACCAACGGCGGTGGCTGGTATGGCCCCAACAGTTCGGTGGCGCTGGAAAACCCCACGCCGTTGAGCAATCTGCTTGAAACGCTCGCATTGGCCTTGCTGCCGATGAGCGTGGTGTTCATGGTCGGCTCCCTGACCGGGCGCAAGCGCCTCACCGCGTTGGTATTCGGCACCATGTTGACGATGTCCGCGGCGTCCACTGCATTGTTGCTGTGGTCCGAAGCGCACTCGGCCAGCGCGGGCTCGCCCGCACTGATGGAAGGCAAGGAAGTGCGCATCGGTGCGGATGCTTCGGCGTTGTGGGCGGCATTGACCACGCAGACCTCCAACGGCTCGGTCAACGCGATGCACGATTCGCTGGCGCCGTTGAGCGGCCTGGTCACGTTGGTCGACATGCTGATCAACGCCATCTGGGGCGGTATTGGCTGCGGCTTGCAGCAGTTCGTGGTGTATCTGTTGCTGAGCGTGTTTCTGGCCGGTCTGATGACCGGACGTACGCCGGAAT
>NZ_JSZE01000198.1 GCF_000802365.1 Xanthomonas cannabis pv. cannabis | reverse complement strand
GCGCTCGATATCGCGGATCTGGTAAATGCCGCCGTTGTATTCGACGACGTTGCCTTTCTTGATGTCGTTAGCTTTCATGGGTCAAGTCAGAGATTGGGGATTGGGGATTCGGGATTGGCAAAACAGGATTTCAGGAGGCGGGAAGGATACGGCGTTCTTGCTGTGACGAATCCCCAATCCCGAATCCCCAATCCCGGCTACTTGGGTGCCAGGCGCACGCCACCGTCCAGGCGGATCACTTCGCCGTTGAGATAGCGGTTGCGCAGGATGAAGGCGACGGTGTCGGCGTATTCGTCGGGTTGGCCCAGGCGCGAGGGGAACGGAATCGAAGCGGACAGCGATTGCTGCACGGCCTCGGGCATGCCGTCGACCATCGGGGTCCAGAACACGCCGGGCGCGATCGTCATCACGCGGATGCCGAAGCGGGCGAGTTCGCGCGCCATCGGCAGGGTCATGCCCACCACGCCACCTTTGCTCGCGGCATAGGCGGCCTGGCCGATCTGGCCCTCGTACGCAGCGACCGAGGCGGTGTGGATGATCACGCCGCGCTCGCCGTCGTCGCCGGCGGCGTTGTGCTGCATGACATCGGCGGCCGCCTTGGCCACATTGAAGCTGCCGACCAGGTTGACCAGCACGGTGTTGCGGAAGGTCGCCAGCGGCATCGGCGCCTCCTTGCCCAGTACGCGCCCTGCGCCCAGGATGCCGGCGCAGTTGACGGCAAGAGAGAGCCCGCCCAACGCCTGCGCCGCCTGCGCGATATTGGTTGCCACCTGCGCCTCATCGGTGACGTCGGTGGCGAAGTAATGCGCATTGCCGGTGCCCAGCGCCGCCAGCGCCGCGTCGGCCTTGTCCGCGTTGACATCGAACAGGGCCACCTTGCCGCCGTCGGCCACGATGCGTTGCGCCACGGCCAGGCCCAGGCCGGAGACGCCGCCGGTGACAACGGCAAGAACAGAAGACGGCTGCATGCGATGGTTCCCTGTGATGCGTTGGATGCCGAGCGATGACGGCACGCGAACGGTGGACGAGACGGCCGGCAATTCTAGCCGAAGCCCTTGCGCCAGCGTGGCAGCGACGCTGCCGGCGCGTTGCGGTGCCGGTTGATCAGCCGGCCGCCGCGAGCGCCTTGCCGGTCTTGCTGCCGGTCTCGCGACCGAGCAGCTGCGCCAGCCAGCGGCCGGTGCGGGCGAGGGCGGGCAGGTCGATGCCGGTGGACACGCCCAACCCGTGCAGCAGGTACACCACATCCTCGCTGGCGACGTTGCCGCTGGCGCCCTTGGCGTACGGGCAACCGCCCGCGCCGGACACCGCCGCATCGACCACGCGCACGCCCTGTTCCAGGCATGCAGCGATATTGGCCAGCGCCTGGCCGTAGGTGTCGTGGAAATGCACGGCCAGCGCCTGCATCGGCACTTCCTGTGCGACCGCGGCCAGCATCTGGCGTGCCTTTGCCGGGGTGCCGACACCGATGGTGTCGCCCAGCGAAATTTCGTAGCAGCCCAGCGTATACAGCCGCTGCGCGACGTCCACCACATCGGCCACCGGCACCTGTCCCTGGTACGGGCAGCCGAGCACGGTGGAGACGTAGCCGCGCACGCGTACGCCATCGATGGCGGCCTGCTCCAGCACGGGCCGGAACCGCGCGATCGATTCGTCGATGCCGGCATTGGTGTTGGTGCGGTTGAACGCTTCCGATGCAGCCGTGAACACCGCGACCTCGCGCGCGCCTGCGGCATGGGCACGGACATAGCCCTGCAGGTTCGGCACCAGGACCGGGTAGGCGATGCCCGGCGCCTTGCCGATGCCGGCAAAGACCTCGGCGGCATCGGCCAGCTGCGGCACCCAGCGCGGACTGACGAAGCTGGTCGCCTCGATGCTGCGCAGGCCGGTGGCCGAGAGTTGATCGATCAACGCGATCTTGTCGGCGGTGGCGACCGGTTGCGCTTCGTTCTGCAGACCATCGCGCGGGCCGACTTCGACAATGCGGACGAAGTCGCTCATGCGCCCACGTTCCTGCATGCATGCCCGGGCGCGGCCGACGCAACAGCGGTCTCATGTACGCCCACGTCCGCGCAGGGAGATACAGTGCCTAAGGACATCGGAACGGTGCTCATGCGGCGCGGTGACAGACCGCTTCGAGGTTGTTGCCATCGGGGTCGAGCACGAAGGCGCTGTAATAGTGCGGGTGGTAATGCGGGCGCAGACCGGGCGCGCCGTGATCGCGGCCGCCTGCGGCGAGCGCTGCACGGTGGAAGGCGTCCACGCTGGCGCGATCGGCCGCCGCCAGTGCCAAATGCGCGGTGCCGGGAGCCTGCGCATCGGACCCCAGCCAGACGATTGCACGCTCGATGCCGAAGCCGGCGTGCGCGCGGCTGCCGGTCTGGGCCGCGCTCAATTCCACCAGCAGGGTCATGCCCAACGGGGCCAGCGCTGCGCGATAGAACGCGACACTGGCGGCAAGGTCGCCGCAGGCGATGCCAACGTGGTCGATCCCGCTCATGCCACGCTCTCCGGCACCCATGCTGGCGCCCGTTTGTCGAGAAAGGCCCCAAGACCTTCCTGGCCTTCGGGCGACACCCGCAGGCGTGCGATCC
>NZ_JSZE01000197.1 GCF_000802365.1 Xanthomonas cannabis pv. cannabis | reverse complement strand
CTCCTGGGCCTCCTGCTGGGCTTGCGCCTCCAGGAACTCGTTGCCTCTTTTGATGAGCGCCTGCGTCGCTGCGCTGTTGGAGACTCGGTTCAGCGCTTGCTCGATCGCCAGTTCGTTCTTGCTGTCGAGCGCATAGAGCCCTTCGTCCACGTCAGGGTCGCCCGTGATGGATTTGCGCTCAGCTTTCGACGAGTCGTTTGGCGCATTCCCTTCCCCTGAACCGGAAAAGCGCTGAACTGGAGATGGGAATGCATCGGCTTGCGCGGCCGCTTCTCTGGGCGAGCGGTGACTTGGTTGGTGCGCGCTGAATGCATCCATGCTGCGACCCTCCTGGTCTAGCGCCCTCTTTTGAGCGAAGGGATAAGGTTCTCCGCGCTCGCGATACTCCCTCCATTCCTGGTGGAAGCGTTCGTCTTCCCGATCCGCCGCCTCAATCTCCTGTTGCAGTTGACGCAGCGAGCGCATGGTCTCTTCCAGGAACAGTGCGCCACCCGGGTCTGCGGCACTGCGGTCGTGCGTCGGGGTCGATTGGGTGCGCAAGTCCTCCACTTCTGCCGACCCTGCGGGGAAGCGATTCACAGCGCTGGCTTCCAAGGACTGCTCGTGTGCCTGCGCAAAGTGTTCTGCTGGCCCTACATTCGCTCCATGCTCAGTGAGCGAGCCATCGGAGGGACGGGGCTGCTCGGCCTTGGTTTCTTGCTCAGGATTTGTAAGCGCTGCGGCCTTCGATGCAATCAACGAGTCTGCTGACGCAGGCGTCGTTGGGGCCATGACACGAACCGGCGCCGCCTCCTGCTCACGTGCCATGTCTTGCTGGCGGACCGACGCTTGCTCCATCTTCATCGGCTGCGTTTGCACATGGCGAGACAGCGCCGGGGACCCCGAATCGGCCTGCACGCTTTGCATAGGTTCGTCGCCGGATTCCCGGCGCCCAGAGGGAGGCACTTGGAGGTGCGCAGCATCGCGACTCTCCAACGCATGCCTTTCCAGCGCGCGTGCCGCTTCTTGTGCTTGACGCGGCTGCGCGTCGCCTGGACCAGGCACCTGCGTCCGTGGGTCAAGCGTAGTGTGAGCCGCGCGTTCGCCTACCGGTTTGTTATTCGTCTCGAACTGCTGGTAGGCGTCTGCCTGCTGCAACTCGGGCTGCGGCGTTTGCTGAGCCAGCGCCGCAGTCGGAGCGTGCGGCTGAGGGTCGGCTTGTTGCGAGGCGTGCTGGCTGGGGTCTTGCTGCTGCGCTTGCTGCGCCTGACGTTCCTGGACTTCAACCCGCGTGGCTTCTTGAGCCTGGCGCTCTTGCTGCTGGTTGTCCTGGGCTTGGCGCTCCTGCGCCTGACGTTCGTGGACATCCCTTTCGTCACGCTCTTGCAGCTCGCGTTGCTGGCTGGTCTGTGCCTGCCTGTCTTGTAGTTGGCATTCTTCCTGTTCGCGCTGCTGCTCGACTTGGCGTTGACCTTCCAACACCGCGTGGGCCTGAAGCACTTGCTCGCTCTGCGGTCGATCTTCGTGCTCCGGCTGTTCCTGCTGGAGGTGCTCACGCACCTGCGCGGCGTGTTGCTCCTGGGCAAGACGATCTTGCTGTTCGCGTTCTTGCCGCGCCTGCGCCGCGACAGAGGCCTGCATTTGCGCCTGGAGGTCGAGCACCTGTTGCGGATTGGACGACTCGGAGGCCGAGGTGTTCGCCTCTGCCGTTCCCTCAGGCACGCGCCCTAGGCTTGGCGACTCTGATCGATTGCCTTGCGCCTCGCTCAACGCCTGCCGGATGGCTTCGCTGCTGGTCACGGCCACCACACGAGTAAGCCCATCGCTACCGCGCTGGAGGTGCGCGATGGGGCTGTCATAACCGTATTGACCGGACTCATTGCGTTGTAGCTGCTGCATCGTCGGCCCGGTGATGCCGTTGGCTTCCATAGTCCGCCGTGCGGCCAGCTCCACGGCCTGCTGGGTCTCCGGGTTGACGTTCAGATCGACGCCTGCGGCCCGGTAACGGTGCAGCAGCTCGTTGTGCTCCATCTGCGCAGCCGTGGGCGCGGGAAGCGCCCGGATTGCTGCCAAGGCTTCCTGAGAGCGCTCGATTGAGGGCTGCCACAGTTGGTCGGTCAGTTCCAGCTCTACCGCCAGATTTCCAGTGGCAACGCCGTTCTTGCCGACCCACTGTCCAGCCTCGCTCCGCTGGTAGACCTGCCTGTCGTGTCCCAGCACGTGGCCTTGCTTGGCGAGGACGCTTTCCACTGCCGCCGGCACTTCCACTCCATAGGCCTGGGCCCGCTGCGCGGCATGGTTTTCCAGGTAAGCCGTGGCGATGGCTTCGCGCCCCGTGGCGATGTTGCTTTCGATGCGCGCCAAGGCTTCCCGGTTGAGCTGCTGCGCGCGCTCCGGGGAGGCGATTTGGTGTTCATAGCTGCCCCGGTCGTTGGCACCGGATAAGGCGGTTTTGACTTGGCGTTCCCAGAGCTCGGTGGTCGGATTGCGATGCCAGTTCTGGTTATCCAATCCCACTTGGTCGCTTGCTTGGGCCGGGAGATTGAACGGGTCCTGGGGTGGCGATGCTTTGCCCAACGCCAGCTCCACTGCCTTGGCGTTGGCAAGCGCGCCCAGTTCCTGCGATTTCTCGTAGCTGGCCACCACGGGCTGCTCGCCGCTCGTGCGCCGGCCATCCGGAGCGAGGTCGATGGCCGCTTCGCGCTGCCAATTGCGACCGTTGAACTGCCACTCCACGCCCGCTTTGTCGGTCTGGTGGTAGATGGCGCGGTTGTCCAGCAGATCGGCACCTTTGTCGAACGCTTTGCTCATCAGCAGCGCGTCACCGACCACCAACGCCGCGGGCACGAAGCCGCTTCCGCTCAGCGCTGCTGCCGTGGACGCACCACCGGCCCAGCCGCCGACGTTGCGGGCCAAGGCATGAGTGACCTCGGACTGCGCGGCCGTGGCATTGCCCTGTTCCAGCAACTCGGCCGAGCGGCGGGCAGTCAACACCGCATCTGCGCCGGTGGCCAGCAATCCGCCCGAGCGCACCAAGGTGCTGGCCGACGCCGTGCCGAGCAGCACTTCCATGGAAGCGGCGCCGCTTTGACCGCGAGGAACTCGCAAAGGCCTGGCGGCTTCCTCGCCCAAGGTGTTCTCAACCAGGGCCACGCCCCTCGGCGATATGGTCAAGCGTCCGCCGTGGTAAGCGTTTGAGATGGCTTGAGACAGACCATGTCGCTGAAGCTCGGCCGCGCCACCACGGGTCAGAGGGTTGGGGACACTCTGGATATGCTGGAGCGTGCTCGCCACACGGGCTTCGGTATGCGTCACCGCCGCCCAGCCGTTATCCACCGCCGCATGGCCCTTCAGACTATGAAGTTGCACGGCATGGGCTTGCCCATAAGCGACTTCGTTGCGAAAGAAGTTCTGGACGCCTGGACGGATGTCGTCAGGCCTCAACCCCAATGGAGCGTTGGTGTGCAGGTCGCCTCGAATGAGGCCCACACGGACGGTATCGCGCAGCGTTTCCACACGCCCGGCGATGCGCTCCAGAGCATCCGCATCGCCCGCTAGCGCTCCCACTCCGTCTGGGGTCTGCTCCAAGCGCCATAACCTCTGCCGTAGCCCGACTTGGTAGTCAGCGATAGGCCCCCCGCTATGCGGGGTGATGCCCAGGGTCTGCGCAAACGCGGGGTTCGATGGCAGGAACAGTCGGTTCTCCGGCGCGTGAATATCGAAATGCCCCGCGTTCGACAACGCTTTGAGCAAGGGGCTTCGATCCAGCGTCTGTTGCTCGATGGCGTGGTGGTCTTGGAAAACAGGCCTGCTGCGAGGCATGGATCGGGCTCCTTCCTAAACCGTCGGGCTCGCGCGATTAGATATCCGAAGCGTCGATCAGCCAAAGGCCGTCGGCGTCAGTATCGGTCGCCATTCCGGCCGCCGTCACGGCGTCCTTGAACACCCGATCGCAGAAGACTGCACCGGTGTAAGGGGTCTTGAACACGTGAGCGTCGCCCAAACGCTGGCGGTCAAAGGTAACGCTGGCCCCGCCCGTCAGATCGTAGAACTTGCCGTTAACGAACGGCTCTGTGGTGTCAACAAAGAGTTGTGAGGCCACTTCATCCAACGCGTCGATTTGTTGGACCACGTCGCAAAGGAAATGTCGCGGACCAGCACTACCGTCGGCAAGGCGGTAGTCCACTTCTGCGAATGCACACGCGTGGAGGTCGACCGTTGCCATGACTTGCTGGAGCCGCTCAGACACCAGCCAGTAGCCGCTGAACCCAGGTTCTAGGTCCAAAGGTGGCGGGCCTTTGCTGGGGTTGTAGACCAAGCGCGGGGTCTCGCGAAGGGGTGGGAAGCCGCCGCCTTCGGGGAGCAGAATCAACCGCGGTGGCGAAAGCAGCCGGTCTAAATTTTCGAAGACCACGCCGTTGGTCGGCCCGTTTATCTTGCCCGCCTCAAGGATGAAAAACTCCCCAGGCTTGGGCTGACCGGCGTTTGTCGATTCCATACGAAACATTCCATCCGCCTCTCGGCTGGCTGAAAAGCTTACCTTCAACCACTCCTGTCAGCCAATCTGGACTTTAGCTGAAAGCTCCGGCTGATGTTCGCAGATGCTAAGGGCTAACTCGAAGTGAGGCGTAGGGATGGAGCCATTGGACACGACGTCCCCCCAATTTTGAGTAGCACCTCAGTTTGGAGTCCAATTCCCTACCCCAAGGAGATTGGACGTGAAGAAGCGTTTTTCCGAAGAGCAGATCATCGGCTTCCTGCGCGAGGCCGAAGCGGGCATAGCGATCAAGGACTTATGCCGGCGGCATGGCTTCAGTGAGGCCTCGTACTATCTGTGGCGCAGCAAGTTCGGCGGCATGAGCGTGCCCGACGCCAAGCGGCTCAAGGACC
>NZ_JSZE01000196.1 GCF_000802365.1 Xanthomonas cannabis pv. cannabis | reverse complement strand
TACGCTGCCACATTCCGAACAGATAAGGCTCGGTGGCGGCATCCATGCCGCCACACGGTCCCGCCACCGGACGCGACACCACGCTTCCACCATTGCTATCGCTGATCGGCAAGCAATGCTTCAAGCACGTGTTGCTGCCTGCAGACTTCCCAGCCGATGAGATCGGCAAGCCATCTATCTGCTCACGTCGCCAGGATGGACGCTCCAAGGACCTTCAGCTCAACATGCCCTCTGCATTTCTTTCCGCAACCGATAGCAATTGGTGGTGCTTGCGCGGGTGCCGGTGTGGGACCTTGAGCGGCATGGATGCCGCGCCAGAGCCTACATGGACGTACTTGCGGCGTGTCCCACGCCGGTACACGTGCAAGCGCCCGCAGCAGACCGAAGCATTCGCACAAAACCGGCAGATCTCGTGTGCGAGGTTGTTCTGTGTCGGTACGAGTGCACGCGCCCGCAGCAGCCCGACGCACTTGCAAGAAAGTTGGAACACCAAAACCAAAACGGCCAGCAGATCACTCCGCCGGCCGTCAGGCTTGCATCACCTTGCCAATGAGCAGCGTTACGCCACCGCAGCGGTCTTGCCGGCGATCACGCCGCGCTCGCGCTGGCGCAGCAGGCGGTTGGCCACGTCCAGCCACGCCAGGGCGCTGGCTTCGATGATGTCCTTGCTGGTGCCGGTGCCTTCGTATTCCACGCCGTCGTGGCGCACGCTCAGGCTGGCTTCGCCACGCGCATCCGCACCGATGCCCACGCTGTGCACCTGGTAGCTGTCCAGCTCCAGCTTCACGCCGGTCGCCGAGGCCAGGGCCCCGAAGAGTGCATCCACCGGCCCGTTGCCCTGCGCCGTCTCGGCCACGCGGTTGCCTTCCGGGTCGGACAATTCCACCAAGGCGTTCGCACGGCTGCCCACATCGCTGATGGTCATTGACGCCAGGCGGTAACCTTCCTGCACGGTGGCGTCCTGCATCATCGCCTGCAGGTCGGCGTCGGTGACCACGCGCTGCTTCTCGCACAGCGCCTTGAACTGCTCGAACACCAGCTTGACTTCTTCTTCTTCCAGCAAGTAACCCAGTGCACGCAGGCGCTGTTCCACCGCGGCGCGGCCGCTGTGGCGGCCAAGCACCATCTGCGACGACTCCCAGCCCACGTCTTCCGGGCGCATGATTTCGTAGGTACCGCGATGGCGCAGCATGCCGTGCTGGTGGATGCCCGATTCGTGCGCGAACGCGTTGCCGCCCACCACCGCCTTGTTGCGCTGTACCGGCATGCCGACCAGGCGCTGCAGCAACTGCGAGGTGGAGACAATGCGCGGGGTATTGATGTCGGTATCGATGTTGTAGAACGCACCGCGCACCTTCAGTGCCATGGTGATTTCTTCCAGCGCGCAGTTGCCTGCACGCTCGCCAATACCGTTGATGGTGCATTCGACCTGGCGTGCGCCGCCTTCGATGGCGGCCAGCGAATTGGCCACGGCCAGACCCAGGTCGTTGTGGCAGTGCGCACTGAAGATCACGTTGTCGGCAGCGTCGACGCTGGCGATCAGGCGCGAGAACATGCCGCGGATTTCTTCCGGCGTGGTGAAGCCCACCGTGTCGGGCAGGTTGATCGTGGTGGCGCCGGCCGCGATTGCCACGCGGGTGACCTCGATCAGGAAATCTTCCTCGGTGCGTGTGGCGTCCTCGGCAGAAAACTCCACATCGTGGATGTAGCTGCGCGCCAACGTCACGTGCTTGTGTACCGATTCCAGCACCTGCTCTCGGCTCATCCGCAGCTTGTGCTCACGGTGCAAAGGGCTGGTCGACAGGAAGACATGCAGCCGCGGATTGGCAGCCGCTTCCAGCGCCTTGGCCGAGGTTTCGATGTCGGCTTGCAGGCAGCGCGACAACACGGCCAGCGTCGGGCGACGCAGCTCGCGGCCGATCATCGCCACCGCTTCGCGGTCCGACTGCGAGCTGGCCGGGAAACCGGTTTCGATGATGTCCACGCCGAGTTCGTCCAGCGCGCGCGCCATGACCAGCTTCTGCTGGGGCGTCATGCTGCAGCCGGGGGATTGCTCGCCGTCGCGCAGGGTGGTGTCGAAAATTCGGATACGCGGGGTCTGGTTGGATACGTTCGTGTTCACCAGGAAGACTCCTCTACGGCGATGGCGGTGACAGGCGTTGAAGCGACTGCGGATGGGCGGGAAAGAGCGGGTGGTTGGTTGGGTGGCTTGACGCTGCGTTCGTTGCGAAGCCGCTCGGTGTTGCGACGACGCGGTTTGCGTGGCGGACGCGGCCGCACCTCGGACAAGAGTGTGGCCAACACGGTTGCGTCGATATTACCGCCAGAGACCACCGCACATTTGCGTTTGCCTGCCACACGGCGACCAGCGGCCAGGGCCAGGGCACCGGCGCCTTCGGCAATCACGTGTTCTTCCAGTGCAAGACGCACCAGGGTTTCGCGTAATTCGGCTTCGCGCACGATCACCACGTCGTCGAGCAGGCTCGAGCACAAGCGGCGGGTGAGAAAGCCGGGAATCTTGACCTTGACCCCATCGGCCAGCGTGGGCACGGGAGCGATTTCGCGCAGGTCGCCGCGCACGGCGCGCGCCATCGAGTCCACGCCTTCGACCTGCGCGCCGACCACGCGCACGCCCTGCGACTTGAGCGCCAACGCAATACCGGAGGCCAGCCCACCACCGCCGATCGGCACGATCACCACGTCCGGCGCATGCGCCGCCAGCTCGATCCCGACCGTGCCCTGGCCGGCGATCACGTCCGGGTCGTCGAAGGCGGACAGGAAGCGATAGCCGTTCTGGTCGGCCAGCTCGCGGGCAAAGGCGAAGGCCTCGTCGTAACTGTTGCCATGCTGGCGCACGGTGGCGCCCCAGTGCGCCACGCCGGCGATCTTGGTCTGCGGCGCGCCGTGCGGCATCACCGTGATGGCCTGCACACCCAGCCGATAGGCCGACCACGCGACACCTTGCGCGTGATTGCCGGCCG
>NZ_JSZE01000195.1 GCF_000802365.1 Xanthomonas cannabis pv. cannabis | reverse complement strand
GCTCTGGGCGGTCAAGGGGCTTGGCATGGTGCTGGACATGGATTTTACGAACGGCATCACAAGCCAGGCCATGCAAACCGGCGGGATGGGCGTATTGTTGACGCTCCTGATCCTGACGACCCCTCCGATGGCCGCGTTCTTCTTCCAAGGTACCTTGGGTAGCTTCATGGCGTATTCTCAGATTGGTGGGGCGGCGTCGGCTGGCGCATCGCCAGGGCCGCAGGGACAGGCGCCTGGCTCTTACACTCCTGCTCAAAAGGTTGATGGAAATAACAGCACAGCGGGAGCTACTTCGCAGGTTCGGGGTACGTCATCCGCCACCTCTCCGAGCCCCGAATTTAGCCAAGCAAGCCGCGGGGCTCACCGCGACCTGAATACATAGGTATAGATGCATGTATAAGCTCCTACTCATCGGTGTTTTTGTTTGCGTTTCATTGGGGCAACCCTTTTCAGCTCGTGCGGAAGGTAATTGTCCCCCAGGGTTCTATCCCATCGGTGGGCAAGGAGTATCCGGATGTGCACCGATTGAAGGCTCCTCTGGAGCAGCGTCCCCAACTGCTACTGGAGAATGGCAAACGCGTTGGGGAGCTCTCTCAATGGATGAGGCTAATGGATTTATCGGAGCATCTTCAAGTCAAAAGTCAAAAGGTCTTGCGCGCAAAGAGGCCGAACTTGAATGCAAGAGACTAGGTGGGGTTAAGTGCAGGCCTATTTTTTACTACAAAAACCAATGCGCGGCAATTGCCGTTTCATTAGGAACTAATGGCTACGGATATTCTGGCGCACCATCCATTGATGAGGCGGAGACGTCAGCGATGAAAACCTGTGCTGCAAAATCAGACATCGGAAAGTGTAAGGTTACATACTCCGCATGCAGTATGTCCTCTTTCAGGAAATATTAGGTTTTTGCAAGTTGAGTGGTGTTCTGCTATGAAGCGATAAGGCTGAAATTTTCGCTCCAGCAAGAGCCGTGGCCTTGTACGCTGCATGCGCCGGCCAAAGGAGTGCAATTGGCATCACAAGCCAGGCCATGCAAACCGGCGGGATGGGCGTATTGTTGACGCTCTGATCCTGACGACACCTCCGATGGCCGCGTTTTTCTCCCAGGGAACCCTGGGTAGCGTCATGGCGTATTCTCAGATTGGTGGGGCGGCGTCGGCTGGCGGATCGCCAGGACCGCAGGGACAGGCGCCTGGCTCTTATTCGCCCCCAGGCCCGTCGAAGCCAACGGCTCGAACGAAGCGGCAGGTACCCGACAAGTGCTAGGCTCCTTCAGTCCGATTCAATACCAAAGTACCGGTAGCAGAGCTTCTGAAAGAATCCAGAGTTAGTAGGCAGGCTGATGAAACCTTACTTTGAAGTTTTACTTTTCTTGGCATTTTGCTCATTTATTTTTCCTTTGTTTGCCGAAGGGAGTTGCCCCCCCCTGGTTATTATCCTTTATCGGCGGCCAAGGTGTTTCAGGGTGTGCATAGCCAAGAGTCAGGCGGTGTGCCGCAGCCTAGCGGCGAATGGAGAACTCGCTGGGGGGCTCTTGCAAGAGACGAGCTAACGCAGACGCTTGGCGTATCTGCTGGAGAGAAATCTAAATCCGCTGCAAGGCGCGCAGCTATAAATTATTGTGGTTTAAAAGGCGCTAAAGCTTGTAAGGTCATATTCGAATATAAGAATGCATGTGTTGCCGTTGTAGAGTCAAAATCCATGGCTAGTTCAAGCACCATCTCTGCGCCGAACAGCGAGCAGGCATTTGAAATGGCTTCCGATAGATGCGAAATCAAGGGTGCGAGGGACTGTGAGCTGATTTATTCAGCATGCAGTGACCCGGAATTTAGGGCCTATTAGGGCTTGCGACGTCACAGGATTTCGGACGCAGTCAGGCGCGCAAACTTGGATACAGCGGCGGCGAAGAATTTTATGGCCGTGGTTACGTGCATCTCACGCACGATTACAATTACGCCAAGTTTGACAAATTGCTTGGCCTGAACGGCGAAATGGTCCGCAATCCGGACATGGCGAAAGACCCTGAAATTGCGGCAAAGGTATTGGTTGTCGTTATGCGTGATGGCTTGTTTACTGGTAAGCCGCTCGGTCGTTACATTGATGCCGACAGCCACGACGTTTACGACGCCAGGCGTGTGGTTAATGGCGTGACGCCTAGTAAACCTTGGAGTATCGAAGCTGCTAAGGACTGCGAACGACACGCGGAAAGTTGGTAACGTTGTGTTCCTGATTTGATCGAAAGCGTCAAGCGGGATGGTGTTGATCTTAAAGCCAGCGTGGCACCGAGCTCGGTCTCCCATCATGCCGCGAAGTCGCACGACGGCCGACTTGAACAAGGCGAGCGCGGCGAGCAAGTGAAGCAACTGCAAGGCCAACTCGCCCAACTTGGCGCTACAGGCCGCGACGGCAAGCCGCTCCACGCCGATGGCGACTTTAGTGGCAACACTAAATATGCGGTCGAGCAATTCCAGCGGGAGCATGGCCTGCAGGTCGATGGCGTCGTGGGACGGCAGACGCAGGCTGCATTAGGCCAGGCATTGTCGCAGCGCACGGCCAAGCAGGCCGAGCATACGGTCACTCCGGCAGCGCCGGTGCAGACATCCAGTCCCTTGTTGTCCGATTCCCGCCATCCCGATAACGCGATGTACAACGGCGCAGTCAGTAAGCTCGAAGCCTTGGGCGAGCGTGGTGGTTTTGCCAACCGTCAGGAACTGCAGCAGGCGGCTGGCCAGATTGTATTCGAGGCCAAGGTGCGACGTCCCCCCGACGTCCCCCCGCCCTGAGTAGCGGTCGGGTTTAGAGTCCGGGGTTGATGATATCGGTGTTTGCCAGATGTTGGGCATAAGCGGACGGCGTCATGCCGCCAATTGCTTT
>NZ_JSZE01000194.1 GCF_000802365.1 Xanthomonas cannabis pv. cannabis | reverse complement strand
TACTTAACTTACCTGAAGAGGTGCCCATCGTACCATTAGGTGACATAGCGAATGCTCCCCAGGTTTTTATCCATTTACCGGCCGCTCTCGGTGCCGCGCTTTCGCCTGAGCCACCTTGGGGTATAGGAGCGCAACCAGCAGCGCCTTGACCTCCGATTGGATAATATCCCGGAGGGCAATTGCCTTCGGCAAATGTTTCTAATGATAGAAAAACCAAAATGAATAACAGGGCAATTTTAGTCATTATTACACCCTAAAGTACGAATCGTTGAATTAAAATTTCACGTACGAGGACGCTTCATATCACTTGAAGTTGACGCTTGGGCCATTATGCCGGGCGACGCGTTAGACCCTGAATTCGATCCCGAACTAGGAGATGTGACTCGTACTTCCGGTGCAGAAGAGGAAGCCGACGATGCCGACTCTCTAGCAGGAGTAGATGGGACGTACGAGCCGGGAGCCTGCCCTTGCGGCCCAGGCGACCCACCAGCCGATGCTGCGCCGCCGATCTGGGAGTAGGCCATGAAGCTGCCTAACGTACCTTGGAAGAAGAACGTGGCCATCGGAGGTGTCGTCAGGATCAGGAGAGTCAACAATACGCCCATCCCGCCGATTTGCATGGCCTGACTTGTGATGCCGTTCGTAAAATCCATGTCCAGCACCATGCCGAGCCCCTTGACCGCCCAGAGCGATCCAGCGACCTTGGCGACCATCTTCATGCAGATCAACACCATCGCGGCCAGCACGCCCATCGAGAACATCGTACCGATACCATAAAGCAGCCACTTCTGGAACAGCCGCTTGGTCTGATCAAATAACACTATGAGGAGTGGGCCGAAACCGACAAACATTGGAATGGCGCCTGGGATAGCGACAGCATAGCGGTAGCCGCAAGCGCCGGGCCACCGGCGCCAATGCCGGCGAACCACATTGTGGCAGCCTTCTCTCGCTGCAGACCTTGATAATAGGCCACACCCAGCGAATCGATCTTGGTCAGCGCCACTTGTAACCGGACCGGACCTTCACCGATCTGCCGCACGGCTTTTTTATCTCCGTCGCTGATAATCAGCGTGAAAGTTCCCTGCTAAACTTCCATCGGAATAATTTGGCCCAAATCCTGACCCGAATCAAGAATAGTTAGTTAATAGCTTCTGAAACTAGCCTGAACTGCATCCCGAGTAATATATTTTACAGTCAACCTTCCCACATTCTTGCAAAGCAAGACTTTCTGCTCTCTCTTTAGACGAAGAAGTAGATGTTCTAGAGCTGTAGACACCTTCAGAACTAGCAATAGCTACACACCCATTCTTATAGAAGACTTGCGCTTTACAACCAACCCCGCCACCTTGAATACAAAAATCGACGGCAGCCTTTCGTGCAGCAGACTTCGATACCTTAGCCTCGGCGACACCAAGTATTCTATCATCCTCACTATAAGCCAGCGCCCCCCATCTAGTTTCCCATTCCCCTGTGGACTGGGGACTGGAATTACTGTCTGAAGTCATTGGAGCACAACCTGATACACCCTGCCCACCAATCGGATAATAACCTGGCGGGCAGTTCCCCTCGGCCAAAGCACCAGCGGAATAGAAGAAATAAACGAAAGCAAAAAAATAACTTATTCACCTTTAACTCCTATACCGCAGTAGTGCCACGGTTCGATGCTCGGGAGCCGGCCTGCGGAGCTTGGGATGTGTTGGACCCAACCAGTTGAGGTGAGATACTACGAGCATCATCTACATGTCTATTGTCACTACTGCTCGGCTGCCTTGGAGTATAAGATCCAGGCGCCTGCCCCTGCGGCCTTGGCGATCCGCCTGAAGATGCTGCACCGCCAATCTGAGAATACGCCAGGAAGCTACCCAGGGTTCCCTTGAAGAAAAACACGGCCGTCGGAGGCGTCGTCAGAATCAGGAGCGTCAACAATACGCCCATCCCGCCGATTTGCATGGTCTGGCTTGTGATGCCGTTCGTAAGTTCCATATCCAGCACCATGCCAAGCCCCTTGACTGCAATTAAACTAACCACATTCAAATTTGAAAAATTCAGTAACTCCTATATTGCGAATTACTGCAGCCCGAGTACAATATTTCGCACTTCGCGCCACCCGTTTGCAACCGACAAGTCTCAAGCGCGTTCTTTTCAACTTCATGTAAAGTTGCCGCACGGGAAAACATGGATTTATTCGCAGCTAAGTTGTTAGCAATTGCTGCGCACTGATTTTTATAGAAAAAGTAAGGATCACACTTTTTACCGCCTTGCCTTTCACAAGCATCCTTAGCATCTTTACGCGCGTCCGATTTCGTTCTTTTGTTGACGGACGTACCCACTATTCCAGCTTCCCGATCAATAGCAAAGGCTCCCCAGCGCGTGTCCCACTGGCCACTCGGTGAAGCTTGACTTCCCGAAGAATTCCCACCTATAGGAGCGCAGCCAGTCGCACCCTGACCGCCAATGGGATAAAAACCCGGAGGGCAATTACCTTCAGCACAAGCAAGGGAGGGAGTGAAGATCAATATTAAAATTAGCAACAGGAAAATTATGCGCAGCATATATGTACCTCAACTACTTAAATCACGATGGGATGCTTTTGCTCCGACATTGGCGTCCTGCGATGTGGGAGAGCCATTTGAAGAACTCACAGTACGCAATGCTTCATTAGGAGTATCTGCGCGTGTAGTATCTACCCTAGCCGGCGGCACGTATGAACCCGGCGCCTGTCCCTGCGGACCAGGAGATCCGCCAGCTGAAGCCGCACCGCCAATCTGCGAATACGCCATGAAGCTACCCAAGGTACCTTGGAAGAAGAACGCGGCCATCGGAGGTGTCGTCAAGATCAGGAGCGTCAACAATACGCCCATCCCGCCGGTTTGCATGGCCTGGCTTGTG
>NZ_JSZE01000193.1 GCF_000802365.1 Xanthomonas cannabis pv. cannabis | reverse complement strand
CATGCTGGCGCCCGTTTGTCGAGAAAGGCCCCAAGACCTTCCTGGCCTTCGGGCGACACCCGCAGGCGTGCGATCCAGGCGGCATTGGCGGCATCGATCGCGTCGCGGTCGGCAGGCGGCAGTACCGAACGCACCAGCGTCTTGGCGCTGCTGGCGGCCAGTGGCGCAGCGGCCAGCAGCAGGCGCACCTGTCGCTCCACCGCGATGTCCAACTGGTCGGCCGCCACGAGCTGGTGCAGTAGCCCCAGCAGCTGCGCGGTGCCGGCGTCGAAGATCTCGGCGGTCGCGAACCAGCGGCGCGCCTGGCGCGCGCCGATCGCCGCGATGACATACGGCGAGATCACCGCCGGCAGCAGCCCCAGCTTGCTCTCGGTCAGGCCGAAGCGCGCTTCGGTGCAGCCGATGGCGATGTCGCAGCATGCCACCAGGCCGACGCCGCCGCCGAACGCGGCGCCGTTGACGCGGGCAATGGTGGGCTTGGGCAGTTCGTCCAGGGTGCGCATCAGCTGTGCCAGCGCCATTGCATCGGCAGCGTTGGCGGCCTCGCTGGCGTTGGCCATGCCGCGCATCCAGTTCAGGTCTGCGCCGGCGGAAAATGCATCGCCGGCACCGGTCAGCACCACCACGCGGATGTGGGCTGCGTCGGCTGCCTGTTGCAGGGCCTGGGTAAGGGCGCCGATCAAGGTCGCATCGAAGGCGTTATGCACCGTTGGTCGGTGCAGGCGCAAGGTGCGGACCGGTCCCTGGTCCTCGACGATCAAGCCGGTGTCCTGCATTGCGCACGTCCATGAATGAGATGCGAACCATCATAGCGGTACGGGTCGTCGGAGCCATGACGCGGTGCGTCGATGCTAGAATTGAGAACCATTCCTAACAATCAGGCCGTCTTTGTGACGCTGTCCGACATGCCCTTGCATCGCGCCGCCATTGTGGACTCTGTGGAGGATCGTCTTCCCAACGACACGATCGCCCGGCGCTTGCGCGAGCTTGGCTTTGTCGCAGGGGAGGAAGTGACCGTGCTGGCCACCGGGCCGGTGGGGCGCGAACCCTTGCTGGTGCAGGTCGGTTACACCCGGTTTGCGTTGCGTCGCAGCGAGGCGGCGCGCGTACAGGTGCGCCAAGAGGGGGTATCGGCATGAACGCGGCCAGCGTTCCGCTGCGGCTGGCATTGGTCGGCAACCCCAACAGCGGCAAGACCGCCTTGTTCAACCAGCTCACCGGCAGCCGCCAGAAGGTGGCCAATTACACCGGCGTTACCGTCGAGCGTAAGGAGGGCCACTTCCGTGCCCCGTCCGGGCGCGACTTTGCGGTGCTGGATCTGCCCGGCGCCTACAGCCTGCAGCCGGCCAGCCTGGACGAAGCGATCACCCGCGACCTGTGCCGTGGCTTCTATCCCGGCGAACCCGCACCGGACGTACTGGTGTGCGTGATGGATGCGACCAACCTGCGCCTGCACCTGCGCTTTGCGCTGGAGCTGCGCGAGCTGGGCCGGCCGATGATCGTGGCCTTGAACATGGTCGACGCCGCGCAGCGGCGCGGCATCGTCATCGATCTGGCGGCGCTGGAACAGGCGCTGGGCGTGCCGGTGGTCGAAACCGTGGCAGTGCGGCGCGGTGGGGCCAAGGCCCTTGTCGAGCGCATCGACGCGCAGGCCACCGGCCTGCACGCGCCCAGTGCAGCACCGCCGGCGGACGGCAACTACCACGCCCAGGTGCGGCAGATCCTGAGTGCGGCAGTAACCATGCCCACGCGCACCTCGCGCGTGGACGACGCGCTGGACCGCTGGCTGCTGCACCCGATCTGGGGCCTGGTTACGCTGGCGGTGGTGATGTTCCTGATCTTCCAGGCGGTGTACGCCTGGGCCACCCCGGTGATGGACCTGATCGACGGCGGCACCGCCGCCTTGGGCGAGTGGGTGGGCGCCACCTTGCCGGAGGGCCCGCTCAACAGCCTGCTCAAGGACGGCATCATCGCCGGCCTGGGCGGGGTGATCATCTTCCTGCCGCAGATCCTGATCCTGTTCGCCTTCATCCTGGCGCTGGAAGAATCCGGCTATCTGCCGCGCGCGGCGTTTCTGCTGGATCGCATGATGGCCGCGGCGGGGTTGTCGGGGCGCTCGTTCATTCCGTTGCTGTCGAGCTTTGCGTGTGCGGTGCCGGGCATCATGTCCACCCGCAGCATCCAGGATCCACGCGACCGTCTGGCCACCATCATGGTGGCGCCACTGATGACATGTTCGGCGCGGCTGCCCGTGTATGCGCTGCTGATCGGTGCCTTCATCCCGCAGAAAACCGTGTGGGGCATCTTCAACCAGCAGGGGCTGGTGCTGTTCGGGCTGTATGCCGCGGCCATCGTCAGTGCGCTGCTGGTGTCGTGGACCATGAAGAAGTGGCGCCGCGACAAGAGCGAGCATCCGCTGATGCTGGAGTTGCCGTCCTACCGCGTGCCGCAGCTGCGCGACCTGGCGCTGGGCCTGTGGGAGCGGGCCTGGATCTTCCTCAAGCGGGTGGGCGGCATCATCCTGGCGCTGACCATCCTGCTGTGGTTCCTGTTGTCGTTTCCGGCGGCGCCCGCCAATGCGACCTTGCCGGCCATCGATTACAGCTTTGCCGGCCGCATCGGCCATGCAATGGCGGTGTTCTTCGCGCCGTTGGGCTTCAACTGGCAGATCTGTATTGCGCTGATTCCCGGGCTGGCCGCGCGCGAAGTGGCGGTAGCTTCGCTGGCCACGGTCTATGCCTTGTCGGCTGCCGATGACGATGCCGCAGCGCAGGCGCTGTCGCCGTTGATCAGCGACGGCTGGTCGCTGGCCACCGCGCTGTCGTTGCTGGTTTGGTACATCTACGCGCCGATGTGCATTTCCACGCTGGCCACGATCAAGCGCGAAACCAACTCGTGGAAGCAGATGACCATCAGCGCGGTGTACCTGTTCGCGCTGGCCTATCTGGCCTCGCTGGTGACCTACCAACTGGCCGTCCTGTTGGGTGCAGGCTGACATGGATCTTTCGCTCACGATGCAATACGTGGTCATCGCCATCGCGGTGCTGGCCAGCCTGTGGGTGGTGATGAAAAAGCAGTTCCCCGGCACCTTGCGCCGGCTGCGCGGCGCGCTCGCGCTCGCACTGCTGCGCACCGGGCGACCTGCCTGGGTGCAGGCGGTCGGTCGTCGCGTGGCGCCGCCGGCTGCCCAGGGCACTGCCTCCTGCGGCGGCTGCGATAGCTGCGGCCCGACGCCGCCGCGCAAGCACTGACGCACCCAGCGTCGGCTACACTTGCCCG
>NZ_JSZE01000192.1 GCF_000802365.1 Xanthomonas cannabis pv. cannabis | reverse complement strand
GTACGACAGCCGGCCTGCTCCGCCGGCTCGAGCCGTGGCACGAGCACATCGCCGAATACTGCTATACCGATGTATCCAAGGCGTTTCTGATTCACGGCCGTTCGCAGTACGGCGCCCGCTATCCGTTCCTGACCACACAGTTGTTCGACGTCGGGAAAGCGCCGCTCGCGCAGGGAATCGCCGAGAACCGTTACGACGTGGTGCTCGCCACCAACGTGTTGCACGCGACAACGTCGATGCGCGACACCATGCGCCATCTGAAGGCGACGTTGCGCACTTCCGGCCTTGCGGTCGTCAACGAGGTCAGCGAGGTGAACGTGCTTGGGCATGTCACATTCGGGCTGCTGCCGGGCTGGTGGCTCAGCGAGGATCCCGAGCTGCGGATTCCCGGCAGCCCGGCGCTGTCGCCCGATGCATGGGCGGATCTCGGCGCGGCCGAGGGGCTGCGTGCGCTCGCGTTCCCGGCGCGCGAGCAGCATGACCTCGGGCAGCAGATCATCGTGTTCAAGAGCGACGGCCTGGTTCGCGCGCAGCCGCCTTCCAGCGCGATGCCGGACGCGACGGGCAACAGGCCCGAAACGCCCACGGGCAGCATCGCAGTGCCGGCGCTGCCGGCCGTAACCACGCCAATGCCGCCGTCGGAAGACACGCTGATGGAGCGTTCGCTCGCGTTCGTGCAGCGGCTCGTCGCCGATACCCTGAAGCTCGAACCGGACGAACTGACGCCCGACGAGCATTTCCAGGCGCTGGGGCTCGACTCGATTCTCATCGTCCAGTTAACAAACCGGTTGCGCCACTACTTCGCCGACATCACCAGCCCGCTGCTGTTCAAGGTATCGACGGTGCGCGCGTTGACCGCGCATCTGCTGAAGACCGAACGCGAACGGCTGGTCGAACACGTTCGTCTCGCTTCGCCGGACGTGCCGGACAGCGGGTTCGTCGCAGTGGCTCTGGACCCTGCAGCGGGCCGTCCGGACGACGAGGCGCCGAAGCCGCGCGATGACCGGCACGGCGCCGGAGACGACGGCATTGCGGACACCGATATTGCGATCATCGGCATGAGTGGCCGGTTTCCGCGAGCGCCGAATCTCGCAGCTTTCTGGCGCAATCTGCGCGATGGGGTGAACTGCATCAGCGAAGTCCCACCGTCGCGCTGGCGCTGGCAGGACTACTACGATCCGGAACCGGGCAAGGACGGCAAGATCTATGCGCGCTGGGGCGGGTTCCTGGACAGCATCGATCGCTTCGATCCGCTGTTCTTCCACATCTCGCCGAAGGATGCGGAACGGATGGACCCGCAAGAGCGATTGTTCCTCGAAGAAGCCTACCGTGCGATCGAGGACGCCGGCTACACGCCACGCGGGCTTAGCGACACTGGCAGCGTCGGTGTGTTCGTTGGCGCGATGAACGGCGTCTACAACGCGCAGCCGAATTTCTGGTCGATCGCCAACCGGGTCTCGTACTGCCTCGATCTGTCCGGCCCGAGCATGGCCATCGACACTGCGTGCTCGTCATCGCTGACCGCGTTGCATACCGCGGTCGAAAGCCTGCTGTGCGGTTCATGCGAGGCGGCGATCGTCGGCGGCGTGAGCCTGATCGTCGATGCTGTCCAGTACCAGGGGCTGTGCGCCATGACGATGCTATCGCCCGGCGATCGCTGCAAGGCGTTCGGCGCCGATGCGGACGGGTTCGTCGATGGCGAGGGCGTCGGTGCGTTTGTGATCAAACCGCTGCGCAGGGCGCTGGCCGACGGCGACGCGATTCACGGAGTACTGAAGGGAAGTGCGATCAACGCCGGCGGGAAAACGCACGGCTACATGGTGCCCAATCCCGTCCGGCAGTCGGAGACGCTGCGCCGGGCGCTCGAACGCGCCGGCGTGACGCCGGCGCAGATCGGTTACGTCGAGGCGCACGGCACCGGCACCGCACTCGGCGACCCCATCGAGATCTCGGCGCTCACCGACGTGTTCGCCGGTGCAGCCGACGCAGGTGGCGACGCCGCGCACTGCGCGATCGGCTCGGTGAAGTCGAACATCGGCCATCTGGAGAGCGCGGCCGGCGTCGCCGGCATCGCGAAGGTGCTGCTGCAGATGCGGCATCGCCAGCTGGTCGCGTCGCTCCACGCGTCCGATGCCAATCCTGAGATTGATTTCGGCCGCACGCCGTTCCGCGTGCAGCAGCAATTGGCGGACTGGGCGCCACGCAGGTCGGGCAACGGCGTGCCGGCACGCATCGCTGGCGTTTCGTCGTTCGGCGCGGGTGGCGCGAACGCGCACGTGATCATCGCCGAGGCGCCCGAGCGCCGGACCGCCGCGTCGCTATCCGCGACCGGTGCCACGTGCTCGCCCGAGATCGTCGTACTGTCCGCGAAAAGCGCGGACGCGCTACGCAGGAAAGTGAGCGATCTCGCGCGCTATCTGGAAACGGATGGCGCCGGCGTCTCGATTACCGATCTTGCATTCACTCTGCAGACCGGCCGCGAGGCGATGCATTGGCGCGCCGCGTGGATCGGCGACAGCGTCGAAGCCGTGCTCAGCCAGTTGCACGCTTGGCTCGTGCTGGAGGGCGAGGCCGGCAACGACACTGGCACTGGCGCGCGCGGCGCGGGCGCACGGCACGCGGATGCCGATGTGCGACGTCTGCTCGACGACGGCGAACTGGCGGGCGTCGCGCGCGTCTGGGTCAACGGGGCGCAGGTCGACTGGACGCGCTTGCAGCGCGATCCGGGGGTGTCTGCGCGCCGGCTGCATTTGCCGACCTATCCGTTCGCCGGTGCGTCGTACTGGCGTGCTGGCGCGCAGGCGACGTCGTGCGCGGAGCCCGGAGCGGGTGTCGGCGATGGCGGAGACGAAGATGCGTTTGACGAGGCCCTGTATGCCTCAGTGATCGACGATTTGATGCACCGGAATCTGGACGCGCACGCGGCGCTGCAGATTGTTCGTTCCGGTCTATGAACCTGGTCGTGCGACGGCGCTTCGGCATCCGTCGGCAAGACCCACTACGGAAAACTCATGGCTAATTTCACTCTGGACATCTTTGGGCAAGTGGAGCGAAGCGATCTGCGGCGCGACGAAGCGCTGGATCTGCTGCGCCAATATCGGCGTTCGGGCTGCGTCGACGCAACGGGCGTCGTTCGCTGGCTGCATACGCGCCTGCCGGGAGTGGGTCTTCATTCAGGCAGCGGCGCGCGCGCGGTGCTGATCTGTGCGCTGACCGGCCGCGAGTTCTTCCTTGCCGATCACCGCATCGACGGCGTGCGCGTGCTGCCGGCTGCCGCCTATTTCGAGTT
>NZ_JSZE01000191.1 GCF_000802365.1 Xanthomonas cannabis pv. cannabis | reverse complement strand
TCACTTGGCTGTCTTCACGTCTGGTCGAGGGCGCGGCGCCCTCACCGCTCGCGGGACACGCCGCAAGTACGTCCCTGTAGTCTCGGTGGCGGCATCCATGCCGCCACACGGTCCCGCAATCGGCGAGGACACCACGCCAGACTGTTGGTCGGTGGTTTTGTTGAAAAGCAAAGACACCGCGTCGCAGCTTGCGAGTCGCTGTTGAAATCCATGCAGACCGACCATCTCGACTGGTCCTTGCCCGCCCACCGTCGCGGGACCCTTGGCGGCATGGATGCCGCCACCGAGCCCCCATGGACGTACTTGCAGCGTGTCCTGCGATGGTGGGCGGGCAAGGGCCCTGCAGCAAAGGCGCAGACCATCCGCTCTCCTCCTGATCTGCCGGTATTGAGCAATCAGGTCGAGACGCCTTCACTGTGCATATTGCGATCACTTGGCTGTCTTCAAATCTGGTCGAGGGCGCGGTGCCCTCACCGCTCGCGGGACACGCCGTCAACCCGTCCATGGGGGCTCGGTGGCGGCATCCATGCCGCCACACGGTCCCGCAATCGGCGAGGACACCACGCCAGACAGTTGGCTGGTGGTTTTGTTGAAAGGCAAAGACACCGCGTCGCAGCTTGCTAGTCGCTGTTGAAATCCATGCAGACCGACCATCTCGACTGGTCCTTGCCCGCCCGCCGTCGCGGGACCCTTGGCGGCATGGATGCCGCCAAGGAGCTACATGGATGTACTTGCGGCGTGTCCTGCGATGGTGGGCGGGCAAGGGCCCTGCAGCAGAGGCACAGATCATCCGCTTTGCGCCTGATTTGTCCGTAGCGAGCAATCAGGTCGAGACGCCTTCACTGTGCATATTGCGATCACTTGGCTGTCTTCAAATCTGGTCGAGGGCGCGGTGCCCTCACCGCTCGCGGGACACGCCGTTAACCCGTCCATGGGGACCGTGTGGCGGCATCCATGCCGCCACACGGTCCCGCAATCGGCGAGGACACCACGCCAGACAGTTGGCCGGTGGTTTTGTTGAAACGCTTTGTTGAAAAGCAAAGGCACCGCGTCGCCAGTTTGCCAAGCGACTGGTTGAGAGCCATGCGCACCGACCATCTCGAATGGTCCTTGCCCGCCCACCGTCGCGGGACCCTTGGCGGCATGGATGCCGCCAAGGAGCTACATGGACGTACTTGCGGCGTGTCCTGCGATGGTGGGCGGGCAAGGGCCCTGCAGCCAAGTCACAGCGTCAAGGGCGCGGTGCCCTCACCGCTTGCAGGACACGCCGTGAATCCGTGTGTCCCTCGATGGTGGGCGGGCAAGGGCCCTGCAGCAAAGCCGCAGCGTCCAACAAAGCAACAGGGCGCGATTTGCATCGCGCCCTGTTGCTTTTTCAACGTCTTGTTTGACCGGTCAACCGATCGCGAATCGATCGATCACCAATCAGCAACAACGAAACCCGCTCTTGCCGCCGTAGCGTGCATCCTGCCGCTCGCGGAAGAAGGCGGGATAGTCCATTACCGGCTTGTCTGGATGTTTTTCCAGCATGTGGCGCACGTAGTTGTCGTAGTCGGGAATGCCGCAGCACAAGCGCGCGGTCTGGATCAGGCGCCGCCAGATGCGGCGGTGCACCTGATACTGGCTGGCCAGAACGAGTTGGGTGCCCATTACAGATCCGCCATCTGGTGTGGCTGCAAGGCCACGTATGGCGTTTCACGGTCGCTCCGCTGCGGATTGCGGCGTGCGGCGATGATCGTCTTGATTGCGTACACAAGGATCGAAGCCACCACGAACAGGAACAGCACCGTCAGCCCGGTGTTGACGTAGGCGTTGGTGACGATCTGCTGCATCTGTGGCACCGTTTTGGCCGGTGCGGTGATGGTGTTGCTGGCGATGGCGGCCTGGAACTTGTGCGCCTGCGCCAGGAAACCCTGCGCCGGGTTGCTGTCGAAGATCTTGATCAGGCCCGCGTAGGTCGTGCACAGCAGCAGCCACAGCGCCGGCACGATGGTGACCCAGGCATAGCGGTCGCGCTTCATCTTGAACAGCACCACCGTGCCCAGCATCAGCGCGATACCGGCCAGCATCTGGTTGGAGATGCCGAACAACGGCCACAAGGTCTGGATGCCGCCGAACGGATCGATCACCCCGGTGTAGAGCAGATAGCCCCACAGTGCCACGCACCCGGCGGTGGCGATGATGTTGGCGGTCCACGATTCGGTCTTTTTCAGCGCCGGGATGAAGTTGCCCAGCAGGTCCTGCAGCATGAAGCGCCCAGCGCGCGTGCCGGCATCCACTGCGGTCAGGATGAACAAGGCTTCGAACAGGATGGCGAAGTGGTACCAGAACGCCATGGTGTCTTTGCCTGGCAGCAGTTGATGCAGGATCTGCGCGATGCCCACGGCCAGCGTGGGTGCACCGCCGGCACGCGCCAGGATGCTGTGCTCGCCGATATCGCGCGCGGTGGCCTCCAGCACTTCGGGAGTGATCGCAAAGCCCCATTCGGACACCTTGGCCGCGACCGCCACCGTGTCGGTGCCGACCAGCGAGGCCGGGCTGTTCATCGCGAAGTAGATGCCGGGCTCGATGATCGAGGCGGCCACCAGCGCCATGATGGCCACGAACGATTCCATCAACATGCCGCCGTAGCCGATGTAGCGCATGTGGCCTTCATTGGCGAGCAGCTTGGGCGTGGTGCCGGAGGCGATCAGGGCATGGAAGCCGGACACTGCACCACAGGCAATCGTGATGAACAGGAACGGGAAGATGCCGCCCTTCCACACCGGCCCGTCGCCAGTGGACGCGAACTGGGTCAGCGCCGGCATCTTGAGGTCCGGCATCACCACAAGAATGCCGATGGCCAGGGCCAGGATGGTGCCGATCTTGAGGAAGGTGGACAGGTAGTCGCGCGGTGCCAGCAGCAGCCACACCGGCAGCACCGAGGCGACGAAGCCGTAGCCGATCAGCATCCAGGTGATCTGCTTGGCAGTGAAGGTGAAGGCAGGGCCCCAGGTCGGGTCGGCGGCGACCTTGCCACCCAGCCAGATCGCGCCCAGCAGCAGGATCAATCCCACCACCGAGATCTCGCCGATCTTGCCGACGCGGATGTAGCGCATGTACACGCCCATCATCAGCGCGATGGGCATGGTGGCGATCACCGTGAACATGCCCCAGGGGCTCTCGGCCAATGCCTTGACCACCACCATCGCCAGCACCGCCAGGATGATGATCATGATCAGGAATGCGCCGAACAAGGCGATGGTGCCGGGCACCTGGCCCATCTCTTCGCGCACCAGATCGCCCAGCGAGCGCCCGTTGCGACGGCTGGACAGGAACAGCACCACGAAATCCTGCACCGCACCGGCAAACACCACGCCCACCACCAGCCACAGCAGCCCGGGCAGGTAGCCCATCTGCGCGGCAAGCACCGGGCCCACCAACGGCCCGGCCCCGGCGATGGCGGCGAAGTGATGGCCGAATAGCACGTGCTTGTTGGTGGGCACGTAATCCAGGCCGTCGTTGTTGGCCACCGCCGGCGTGGCGCGGGTGATGTCCAGCTGCATCACCTTGTCGGCGATGAACAGGCTGTAGAACCGGTAGGCGATCAGATAGATCGACACCGCCGCCACCACGATCCACAACGCGTTGATGTGCTCGCCACGCCGCAATGCCACGGTACCCAGGCAGAACGCGGCCAGCAGCGCCAGCGCGCCCCAGGCCAGCTTTGAGAACCCTTTCATGCATATCCCTCAGGAACGATTCACTCAAGGGTCCCCCCGTGCCCGCCTGCGGTCAATGGCAGGGGGCAGCGGCGGGGTAAAACTTTGGTCGTAGAGTGATTGCCTGCATGCGGCGCTGGCGGCGCCAGCGGGACAGGCGTTTGGAACGGTCGGTTGCAACGGCCGCGGTTGGGCGCCGCATCCCGGGCACCCATGATGGGCGCACGACACCTTGCACAGGGACACTGCCATGAGCACTACCACCACCACAGCGGCGCATGTGCTGCGCACCATC
>NZ_JSZE01000190.1 GCF_000802365.1 Xanthomonas cannabis pv. cannabis | reverse complement strand
AACCGGTGGCGTATCTGACCGGCTCGCGCGGGTTCTGGACGCTGGATCTGGAAGTCTCGCCGGCGACGCTGATCCCGCGCGCCGACACCGAGACCCTGGTGGAGCTGGCGCTGGAACGGCTGGACCACACGCCCGGCCGCCGCGTCGCCGACCTGGGCACCGGCAGCGGTGCCATCGCACTGGCGATTGCCAGCGAGCGGCCGCAGGCCGCGGTGGTCGCCACCGATGCCAGTGCGGCCGCGCTCGCCATCGCCCGGCGCAATGCCGACAGGCATCGCCTATCGAATGTGCACTGCCGACACGGCAGCTGGTTTGCGCCGCTGGCCGGCGAGCAGTTCGACCTGATCGCCAGCAACCCGCCATACATCGCGGCCGGCGACCCGCATCTGGAACAGGGCGACCTGCGCCATGAACCGGCCAGCGCACTGGCCTCCGGCAAGGACGGGCTGGATGACATCCGGTTGATCGTGGCGCAGGCGCCCGGCCATCTGCGTACCGGCGGCTGGCTGCTGCTCGAGCATGGCTGGGACCAGGGCGCGGCGGTGGGCGAGCTGCTGCGCGTGCAGGGATTTGCGCAGGTGGCCACGCATCAGGACCTGGAACAGCGCGACCGGGTGACCCTTGGCCGCTGGGAGGCAGCCGCCACGCGCTGAGCCGCGTTGCCGCCACAGGTGCTCAACACCGGCCGCTCGGCGCCGGCATGCGCAGCGGTGCTGCGCCACAGAAGGGGCAGGCGGCAGCGGTGCCGCCGGTCGATACACTATGCGTTTTCGCCCAGGACCGACGCATGCGCACGCTCTATCCCGAGATCACGCCCTACGAGCAGGGCAGCCTGAAGGTCGATGACCGCCACACGCTGTATTTCGAGCAGTGCGGCAACCCGCAGGGCAAGCCGGTGGTCATGCTGCACGGCGGCCCGGGTGGCGGCTGCAACGCCAAGATGCGTCGCTTCCATGACCCGGCCAAGTACCGCATCGTGCTGTTCGACCAGCGTGGCTCGGGGCGCTCCACCCCGCATGCAGACCTCACCGACAACACCACCTGGGATCTGGTCGCCGACATCGAGCGCCTGCGCACGCACCTGGGCATCGACCGCTGGCAGGTGTTCGGCGGCAGCTGGGGCTCGACGCTGGCGCTGGCCTATGCGCAGACCCATCCGCAGCAGGTCACCGAGCTGGTGCTGCGCGGCATCTTCCTGCTGCGCCGGTTCGAGCTGGAGTGGTTCTACCAGGAAGGCGCCAGCCGCCTGTTCCCGGACGCCTGGGAGCACTACATCAATGCGATCCCGACCGCAGAGCGCGGCGATCTGATCGCGGCCTTCCATCGCCGCCTGACCAGCGACGACGAAGCCACGCGCCTGGCCGCGGCCAAGGCCTGGAGCGTGTGGGAAGGAGCCACCAGCTTCCTGCATGTGGACGAGGACTTCGTCACCGGGCACGAGGACGCGCACTTTGCGCTGGCGTTCGCGCGCATCGAGAACCACTACTTCGTCAACAACGGCTTCTTCGAGGTCGAAGGCCAGCTGCTGCGCGATGCGCACCGCATCGCCGACATCCCCGGCGTGATCGTGCACGGCCGCTACGACGTGGTCTGCCCGTTGCAAAGCGCCTGGGACCTGCACAAGGTCTGGCCGAAGGCGCAGCTGCAGATCAGCCCGGCCTCCGGGCATTCGGCATTCGAGCCGGAAAACGTCGATGCGCTGGTGCGTGCCACCGATGGGTTTGCCTGAGCCCGACGTCAGGGCAGCCGGGTCATGCCCTCGCATGACCCGTAGGAGCGCGCTCGCGCGCGATGGAGCGTTATCGGTGACGCCTCATCGCGCGCAAGCGCGCTCCCACTGTAATTGCCGACAGTGATGCCGGTTTCAGGGCAGCAGCAATGCCTGTGCCAATGGCGGCAGGATGCGTGCCAGGCGCTGTGCCCATGCGAGTTGCCCGGCCGCATCGGCGATCAGGTCCTGGCGGATCTCCAGCTCCACATGCGGCAGGCCGCGGCCTTCGCCATACACCGGAATCGCATAGTCGCTGGCATCGCTGACCGCATAGGGCTGGTTGTCGCCGACCACCAGATCCGGTTCGGCACGCAACGCCTGCAACAGGCGATGCGCCAGCCGGGTGTCGCGGTTGTACAGCACCCCGGCATGCCAGGGCCGCGCATGGCCGGCCATGATCGGGGTGAAGCTGTGCATCGACACCAGCAAGGTCGGTTGCTTGCGCTGCGCGCGTGCATCGAGTTCCGCCGCGATGCGTGCGTGGTACGGCGCGAAGATCTCGTCGATGCGCTGTCGCCGCGCCTCGGCCGACAGCTGCAGATTGCCGGGAATCGATGTGCCGTCGCTCATCTCGGGCATCAGCGTGGCGGACGCGTGCGGGCGGTTGCAGTCGACCACCAGCCGCGAATAGGTCTGGGCGATGGCAACGGCGTCCAGCGCATCGGCCAACAGCTGCGTGACCTGCGCAATGCCGATATCCCAGCCGATATGGCGGTCCAGCTCAACCTGCGGCAGGCCCAGATTGGCCAGCCGTGCCGGCACGCGCTGGCCGGCGTGGTCGGCGATCAACAGCCATGGCGAGGCGGCCTGCGCGTTGTGCACGGTAAACGGTGCCGGATCGTCGGGGCCAAGCAAGGGAGCGACGACAGCGTCAGCCACGTGGCGTGCCATCCAGTGCGTGATCGACCAGGTACAGACCTGCCCACAGCTTGGGGTCCATCTGATAGCCCTCGGCCATCTTCTGCACCAGCCAGCTGCCGACCTGCGCACGCGGAATCTCGTGCACGGTGATGTCTTCGCTGTCGTCGCCGCCGCCGGCGCCGACCCTGCTCAGCCCGGTGGCGCGCACGAAGGCGATCTTCTCGCTGCTGGCACCGGCCGAGGTGGGGCCGATCATCAGCACTTCGGCATGCTCGGCGGTCCAGCCGGTTTCTTCTTCCAGTTCGCGGATCGCCGACAGCTCGATCGACTCGCCCGCATGCACATCGCCTACCAGCCCGGCCGGCATTTCGATGGTGCGCGCCTGCAGCGGCACGCGGAATTGTTCGACGAACAACATCGCATCGTCCGGCGTCACCGCCACGATGATCGCGGCCAGGCCGCCGGCATGCACGCGCTCGGAATATTCCCAGGTGCCACGCACGACCATGCGCTGGTACTTGCCTTCGTAAACCACGGTGGGCGGGGTGTCGTGTCGGTTCATGGGGAGATGCCTTGAGACAGGGAGGCGGGAGGAGGGGGCAGTGCGGCGCCGTCGCACACGGCCAGCAGGCGCCGGCGTGTGAGCGGGCCGAAGCGCAGGCTGTCGCACAGCCCGATCAGCATGTCCGCGTCGGCGTGCGCGCGCGTGAAACCGGCATCGGTCAGGTCAAGCGGCGCGTCCAGCGCGATGGTGGTGAGCTGGCGCCACAGCAATGCGTGCTCGCGCTGTTCGCGCAACCGCACCGCCATCTGCGCGGCGCCGCGCAAGCGCAGGAACGGGATCTCGTCGATGCGCTCCAGCAGTGCGTCCAGGCTGCCGAAATGCGCCAGCAGCACGGCGGCCGACTTGGCGCCGATCCCGGTGATGCCGGGGATGTTGTCGATCGCGTCGCCGCACAGCGCCAGGTAGTCGGCGATCTGGTGCGCATGCACGCCATGCCGTGCCTTGACCCCGTCCATGCCCCAACGCAGGTTGCGTGCGTAATCCCATTGTTCGTCGTGTTCGAACAGCAATTGCGACAGATCCTTGTCGGCCGACACGATGACACCGCGCAGCCCCTGTGCGCGCACGCTGTGCAGGGCGCTGCCGATCAGATCGTCGGCCTCGTAGTCGCGGTGCGCCAGCACGCTCAGGCCCAGTGCGGCGCATAGCGCCTTGCAATGCGCAAACTGGCGACGCAACGCATCCGGCGCCGGCTCGCGGTTGCCCTTGTAGGCCGGGTAGATCGCATGCCGGAAGCAGCTGTCCAAGGCCTCGTCGAAGGCGATGGTGATGTGGTGCGGGCGCTCGCGTTCGAGCAGGTCCAGCAAGAAACGCGCAAACCCGTGCACCGCGTTGGTCGGCCAGCCTTGTGCATCCTGAAATTCGTCCGGGATCGAGTGCCAGGCGCGAAAGACATACAGGCTGGCATCGATCAGGTACAGCGGCTGCGGACGTGGCCCGCCCGGCAGCGCCGCGGCAATCGCACCGGGCAGGCTGCTCATGGGGTCCAGTCGCGCAGCAAGGTGCGCGGGTCCGGGCGCTCGCGCTCGGGCACCTGCATGCGTGGCGTGCCGATATGGATGAAACCGGCAACGCGTTCGTGTTGTTCCAGGCCGAGATAGCCGATGACTGCTGGGTCGTAGGCCATCCAGCCGCTCAGCCACTGTGCGCCGAAGCCGTGTGCCTGCGCAGCCTGCAGCAGCGCGAAACACACGCAGCCGGCGGTCAGCAGTTGTTCCTGCTCTGGGACCTTGTGCCCGGGACGCAGGGCGGCAATCACCACGATCACCAGCGGAGCGTCGCTGAAGCGGTTGCGGTCCTTCTCCACCACCGCCGGCGGCGCCAGCGGATCGGCGGCCTGAGTGCGCTCGGCGAGGAAGTCGCCCAGCGCATGCCGTGCCTCGCCACCGATGCGCAGGAAACGGAACGGCACCAGCTTGCCGTGGTCGGGCACGCGCACGGCCGATGTCAGCATGCGCAGCAAGGTGTCTTCATCCGGCCCGGGCTCACCCAGCTGTTTGGACGGGACCGAGCGACGCGCGTCCAGCGCCTGTAGCGAATACGGTGCGTGCATAAGTTGCGGTTCTGGTCGACGGGCAGGCGATTATAGACGGGCCCTTCCCAACGCCCGCCGCATGCTGGCCGGCCGGGTCAATGCCCGTAGCGTGGTCACCTCATGCCTCCCTCCTGGGTGGTTGGATGACCCGGTTCGCTGCCACCGGCCCGCGGCCCAGACGCAACCGCACCTGCTCGATCAGGTCTGCGACATCGTGCTGATCCCGCTGGCCGAGGCGTTTATCGAGGACGACGCCTTCTGCAGTGTGGTGCAGGGCGTGATCGACGGTCTGGACGCGTCCGTCAAGCTGAAGCCTTAACCCCCGCAGGCGTATAACGGGTGACGGCAGGCTCCACCGCAGCGTTGCGGGCTAGGATGTCGGCCTGACACGCAAACCCTGGGCGGTCACGAGTAAAGTGAGAATGGCGTCACATTTAACAAACGAGCGAAACGCCTACCATGCGGGGGCGGAATTTGGGGCCGCGTCTGTTTTTCCTCGTTTGGATATTTTCGCGCCTGCAGAGGCGGGGAGCCTTTGCGCATGACTTTTCAGCCCAGTCCGTCGGGACACCCGGGCCGTGACCAACGCTTGCTCGAACAGGCGCACGACGTGTTCGTGCCCGCGCTCGTGCAGGTGTTTGCAGCTGCAGTTGCACACTTCGATGATGTCCTGTTCGATCGCGCCGAGTCTGCGGGCACGTCACAGTTGCTGTTTCTCGACGGCATGCGCGAGCTGCGCCGCAGGCGCGAGGACGTGGCCACGCAATTCCGCCAGCAGCTGGAAGACGGCTGGCAGGCGCTGGTACTGGGTACACCGTTGTCGGCCGAAGTGGTGCTGGCAGGCGACATGGGCACCGGCCCGCTGAGTCTGGTGCCCGAGCACGTGCTCGAATCGCGGCTGGCAGTCCGCAATCTGGCGACCGTGCTGCTGCGCGATTTCAAGCAGGTGCTGTCGCGGGTGGACCGCCGGTTGGGCTGGATCGCCGGCGGCCTGGAACTGGTGGCCGACACCAACCCGATCGGTCCCGAACACCTGGGCGTGGCGATCCATGAGGCCTTTGCCACCTGCGATCTGGCGCCGGAAGTGCGTCTGGTCCTGATCAAGCTGTGCGAACGCGACCTGGCCGAGCCGATCGGCAAGCTGTACGCCCGCCTGGACGAGACGCTGGCCAAGGCCGGCGTGATGCCGGAAATGTCCCAGCCCAAACGCCCGCCGCCGCGCATGCCGTCACGCGGCGAGACGCCGGAAGAGCGCGCGCAGGCCGAGGCACAGGGCGGTAACGTTGAGATGGGCGGCGACGATCAGAACGACCAGTACGCGCCCGCCTGGGCCAACCGCTTCCTGGACCGCTGGGCGCATAGCCGCGGCCGCATGCAGGCGGCCGCACAGCGTGGCCATGCCGACGGTGCCGGCGGTGGCATGGAGGGCGATAGCGATCATCCCGGCGGCAGCCAGGGCATGCTGCTGGATGCGTTGCACGAGTTGTTGCAGCAGACCCGCAACGTGCGCGACAACGCCGCCTCTGCCGCGTCGGTGGCGGTAGGCCAGCAACGGCCGTTGAGCCAGCGCGAAATGATGTCGGTGCTGTCGTTGCTGCAGGCGACGCCGAGCGCGACGCTGCAGGCAGCGATCGGCGACGACAACGAGTCGCTCGCGCAGCGGTTGAAGAACGAGGTGCTCAACAGCGCCACGCGGCTGGGCGTGGACCCGGCCACCGCAAAACTCGACCCGATGGACGAGGATGCGATCGATCTGGTCGGCATGCTGTTCGACGTGATGCTGGACGAGCGCGATCTGGAAAGCCGCTCGCGCAAAATGATCGGCCGCCTGGTGGTGCCGTTCGTCAAGGTGGCGCTGCTGGACCGCAAGATGTTCGTGCAAAAGACCCACCCGGCGCGGCGCCTGCTCAATTCGCTGGCCGAGGCCTGCGAAGGCAACAACGGCGACAGTGCCGCCGAACGCGTGCTGATGGGCAAGGTCGAAGAAATCGTCGACCGCCTGGTGGCCGAGTTCAACGAGAACCTGGCGATCTTCCTGACCCTGGAAGAAGAATTCCGCGATTTCCTGTCGCAGCATCGGCGCCGTGTGGAAATTGCCGAGCGCCGCGCCACCGAGACCCAGCGCGGGCAGGAAAAACTCGAGCTGGCGCGTACCCGCGCGCTGGCGGAAATGGAGCAGCGCGTGCAGGCCGGTGCGCCGTTGCCCAAGGCACTGGAAGACTTCCTGCGCCAGCCGTGGCAGCACCATCTGACCATGGCGATCCTGCGCGACGGCGACGAAGGTCCCGGCACCGTGGAGGCGCTGGC
>NZ_JSZE01000019.1 GCF_000802365.1 Xanthomonas cannabis pv. cannabis | reverse complement strand
CCATGGTGGCCGATATAGGTTACTCAGGCACCATCCAGGCCAACCTCGCAAGATTGACCGGGCAGCCGCTGGGAGGTGTTTATTTTGCATTGAACGGGCGCGCCACAAAGATCTCCGATCAATGCTGGGCAGCCGCCCGCTATTTTGATGGCCGTATCGAAGGGGACCCGGAGCAATCGACGATCCTGCGCCACGATCTGCTTCTGGAAACACTTCTCACCGCTCCTTCCCCGCAGTTTTCACATTTCACGGGCGCGCACGCGGGCACGACCGCGGTCTACGCCAGTCCGGAGCGATCGCCAGCGCAGTGGACGACAATTGCGCAGGTGCATCAAGGTGCACTAGCCTTTATTGCAGACGTCTGCAGGGTTATGCAGGAGGAAAGCTACCTGCTGGATTTCGATCTAGCTTCGGTACAGATCCCGCTGCAATGCGTCGGCTCCGGACGCTGGCAGGCGCCGTGGCTGGGGGATTTGCAACTCGACGATCGATTCACTGGGCGGGGATTGGTTCGGGCCGGATGACCCGAAGGCCATCCGCCCTCGCCTCACGGTCGAGGCGTCAAGATTTTCACTCCTGTCTTCTGGCGTAACTCTTCCAGCTCCACTCCATCGGCCGCCTCCACCAGCATCAACCCGTCAGCGGTGACATCGAACACCGCCAGGTCGGTGATGATGCGATCCACCACGCCGACGCCGGTCAGTGGCAGGTCGCATTCGCGCAGGATCTTGTGGCTGCCGTCCTTGGCGACGTGCTCCATCAGCACCACCACGCGCTTGACACCGGCCACCAGGTCCATCGCGCCGCCCATGCCCTTGACCATCTTGCCGGGCACCATCCAGTTGGCCAGGTCGCCGCGGTCGGTGACCTGCATTGCGCCCAGGATCGCCAGGTCGATATGTCCGCCGCGGATCATCGCGAACGAATCGTGGCTGCCGAAATAACTGGCACCGGCGCGCGCGGTGACGGCCTGCTTGCCCGCATTGATCAAGTCCGCATCCACTTCGTCCTCGGTGGGAAACGGGCCGATGCCGAGCAGTCCATTCTCTGATTGCAGCCACACGTCCACGCCTTCCGGGATGTGGTTGGCCACCAGCGTCGGCAGTCCAATTCCCAAGTTGACGTAGGCGCCATCGGTCAGTTCGCGCGCCGCACGGGCGGCCATCTGGTCTCGGGTCCAGGCCATTACTGCTGTCCTTCGCGCACGGTGCGCTGTTCGATGCGTTTTTCCGGCGTGGCATTGAGCACCAAGCGGTCGACGTAGATACCGGGGAGATGCACGTGGTCCGGGTCGATGGCGCCCAGCTCCACGATTTCTTCGACTTCGGCAATGCAGACGCGACCGGCCATGGCGCAGGCCGGGTTGAAGTTGCGCGCCGTCTTGCGGAACACCAGGTTGCCCGCGGTATCGGCTCGCCACGCCTTGACCAGCGCGACGTCGGCCTGCAGTGCGGTTTCCAGCACATAGTGCTTGCCGTCGAATTCGCGGGTTTCCTTGCCCTCGGCCACGATCGTGCCGTAGCCGGTGGCGGTGTAGAACGCAGGGATTCCCGCACCGCCCGCACGCAGGCGCTCGGCCAGCGTGCCCTGTGGGTTGAACTCAAGCTCGAGCTCGCCAGCCAGATACTGACGCTCGAACTCCTTGTTCTCGCCCACGTAGGACGAGATCATCTTGCGAATCTGCCGCGTGGCCAATAATTGACCAAGCCCGAACCCATCGACCCCGGCATTGTTGGAAATCACCGTCAACCCGCCGACCCCGCTGTCGCGCACGGCGGCGATCAGCGCCTCCGGGATCCCGCACAACCCGAAGCCGCCCACGGCCAGGGTCTGGCCATCGGCCAGCACGCCCTCGAGCGCCGCCTCGGCATCGGCGTAGCGCTTGCCGGCTGCCTTGTCACGTCCATCATTGCGCATCACCGCCCTCACCTCGCTGATGTGAAGCGGCCATTCTATCCGCTGACTGTTCCCTGTCCTCGGTCGCAATTCCGCCACACCCAAGACACGGCGCACCCGCTAAACTCGGGTGTCCCCCACCCTAGGAATTGCCCATGACGCTACCCGCCTTCAAGGCCTACGACATCCGCGGCCGTGTGCCGGATGAACTCAACGAGGACTTGGCCCGCCGCATTGGCGTGGCACTGGCGGCGCAGCTGGATCAGGGGCCGGTGGTCCTGGGCCACGACGTGCGCCTGGCCAGCCCGGCGCTGCAGGAAGCACTCTCGGCCGGCCTGCGCGCCAGCGGCCGCGAGGTCATCGACATCGGCCTGTGCGGCACCGAGGAGGTCTATTTCCAGACCGATTACCTCAAGGCCGCTGGCGGCGTCATGGTCACCGCCAGCCACAACCCGATGGACTACAACGGCATGAAGCTGGTCCGCGAGCAGGCGCGACCGATCAGTTCCGATACCGGCCTGTTCGCCATCCGCGACACCGTCGCGGCCGATACCGCCGCACCCGGCGAGCCCACAGCCGCCGAGCAGAGCCGCACCGACAAGACCGCCTACCTGGAGCACCTGCTCAGCTACGTGGACCGCAGCACGCTCAAGCCGCTCAAGCTGGTGGTCAATGCCGGCAACGGCGGCGCCGGCCTGATCGTGGATCTGCTTGCGCCGCATCTGCCGTTCGAGTTCGTCCGCGTGTTCCATGAGCCCGATGGCAACTTCCCCAACGGCATCCCTAATCCGCTGCTGCCGGAAAACCGCGACGCCACTGCCAAGGCGGTCAAGGACCACGGCGCCGATTTCGGTATCGCGTGGGACGGCGACTTCGATCGTTGCTTCTTCTTCGATCACACCGGCCGCTTCATCGAAGGCTATTACCTGGTCGGCCTGCTCGCACAAGCCATCCTGGCCAAGCAGCCGGGCGGCAAGGTCGTGCACGACCCGCGCCTGACCTGGAACACGGTCGAGCAGGTCGAAGAAGCCGGCGGCATTCCGGTGCTATGCAAGAGCGGCCACGCCTTTATCAAGGAAAAGATGCGTAGCGAGAACGCCGTATACGGCGGCGAGATGAGCGCGCACCACTACTTCCGTGAATTCGCCTACGCCGATTCCGGCATGATCCCCTGGCTGCTGATCGCCGAGCTGGTGTCGCAGTCCGGTCGTTCGCTGGCCGATCTGGTCGAGGCGCGCATGCAGAAGTTCCCCTGCAGCGGCGAGATCAACTTCAAGGTGGCCGACGCCAAGGCCGCGGTTGCCCGCGTGATGGAGCACTACGCCGACCTGTCGCCGGAGCTGGACTACACCGACGGCATCAGCGCGGACTTTGGCCAATGGCGCTTCAACCTGCGCAGTTCCAACACCGAGCCGCTGTTGCGTCTGAACGTGGAAACCCGCGGCGATGCCGCCCTGCTGGAAAGCCGCACGCAAGAGATTTCCGATCTGCTGCGCGGTTGATTTACCATCCTCCCCCACTTTGACGCACTGGAGTTCCCCCCGCTCATGAGCGACGTCCTTCCGATTATCTTGTCCGGCGGCTCCGGCACGCGCCTGTGGCCGCTGTCGCGCGAGTCCTATCCAAAGCAGTTCCTGCCGCTGGTCGGCGACAAGAGCATGTTGCAGGCCACCTGGCTGCGCGCGGCTCCCGTCGCGGGCCATGCTCCCATCGTGGTGGCGAACGAGGAACACCGCTTCATGGCCGCCGAGCAGCTGCAGCAGTTGGGCGTCAAGCCCTCTGCCATCCTGCTGGAACCCAAGGGCCGTAATACCGCCCCCGCCATCGCGGTTGCTGCGCTGGAAGCGACCCGCGACGGCGCCGACCCGCTGTTGCTGGTGCTGCCGTCCGATCATGTGATCGGCGACGAGGCTGCCTTCCAGGCTGCGGTCAACGTTGCTGCAGCAGCCGCAGAACAGGGCAAGCTGGTGACCTTCGGCATCAAGCCGACCGCACCGGAAACCGGCTACGGCTACATCAAGGCCGGCGCGGGCACTGGCGCGAGTGCGGTCGAACGCTTCGTCGAGAAGCCCGACCTGGCAACCGCACAAGGCTACCTGGCCAGCGGCGAGTACTACTGGAACAGCGGCATGTTCCTGTTCCGTGCTTCGCGCTACCTGGAAGAACTGCGCAAGTTCCATCCGGCCATTGCCGATGCCTGCCAGACCGCGTGGCAGAACGGCAAGCGCGACGCCGACTTCACCCGCCTGGACAAGGATGCTTTCGCAGCAAGCCCGTCGGATTCGATCGACTACGCGGTGATGGAAAAGACCGCCGATGCAGTCGTGGTGCCGTTGGATGCCGGCTGGAACGACGTTGGCTCGTGGTCGTCGCTGCTGGATGTGTCCGAGCAGGATGGCCAGGGCAATGCGCATCATGGCGATGTAATCCAGCTGGATTGCCGCAACACCTATGCCTATGGTTCGCGCCTGATCGCCATGGTCGGCCTGGAAGACGTCGTCGTCGTCGAGACGCCGGATGCCGTACTGGTCGGCCACCGCGATCGCATCCAGGAAGTGAAGGATGTGGTCGGCCGGATCAAGTCCGACGGTCGCTCCGAAGCCACCTGGCATCGCAAGGTGTATCGCCCGTGGGGCGCCTACGACTCGATCGACATGGGCCAGCGTCACCAGGTCAAGCGCATCACCGTCAAGCCCGGTGCCGTGCTGAGCCTGCAGATGCACCACCACCGCGCCGAACACTGGATCGTGGTGAGCGGCACTGCCGAAGTCACCCGTGGCGAGGAAGTGCTGCTGCTGACCGAAAACCAGAGTACCTACATCCCGCTGGGCGTCACGCATCGCCTGCGCAATCCGGGCAAGCTGCCGCTGGAACTGATTGAAGTGCAGTCCGGCAGCTATCTGGGCGAAGACGACATCGTGCGTTTCGAGGACACCTACGGCCGCGCCTGATCACGCACTCGACGTAGACGGCAACATCGACGGCGGCCAATGGCCGCCGTTTTGCGTTATCCCTGCCTCGCTTCGATCACAACACGCTGCGCAGACAGGTCACAGGTCGCCTGCTTGCGCAGGCTGCATCGCACGTGGATGCGACCGGGCAATGCCACTGCCGCCCCGTGGGCGTTCGCCGCAGGGCAGCGAACGCCCCCGTAGCCCAAGACAACATCATGGATGGCCTGGACGAATGGCATCGCCACGCGCCAAGACGCAGGACCTGCCGGGCTCAGTTGTCGCCGAACAGATCGCGCGTATAGACCTTGTCCTGCACGTCCTGCAGCGCGTCGGCCATGCGGTTGCTGATGATGACGTCGGCCTCGCGCTTGAAGGCCTCCAGGTCATTGACCACGCGCGAGCGGAAGAACTCCGGATCGCTCAGCGTCGGTTCGTACACGATGATGTCCACGCCCTTGGCCTTGAGGCGCTTCATCACGCCTTGGATGCTGGACGAACGGAAGTTGTCCGAGCCGGCTTTCATGATCAGGCGATAGATCCCAACCACCTTGGGATTGCGCCGCAGCACGTCGGCGGCAATGAAGTCCTTGCGGGTGGTGTTGGAATCGACGATCGCCCGGATGATGGTCTGCGGAACGCTCTGGTAGTTGGCCAGCAACTGCTTGGTGTCCTTGGGCAGGCAGTAACCGCCGTAGCCGAAGGACGGATTGTTGTAGTGGCTGCCGATGCGCGGATCCAGGCAGATGCCTTCGATGATCTGGCGGCTGTCCAGCCCGTGGGTGAGCGCGTAGGTGTCCAGTTCGTTGAAGTAGGACACCCGCATCGCCAGATAGGTGTTGGCGAACAGCTTGATTGCTTCGGCCTCGGTAGGCTCGGTGAACAACACCGGCACGTCGGGCTTGAGTGCGCCTTCCTGCAGCAGCCGCGCGAAGGTTTCCGCGCGCGCCGAGCGCTCACCGACGATGATCCGGGACGGATACAGGTTGTCGTACAACGCCCGGCCCTCGCGCAGGAATTCGGGCGAGAAGATGATGTTGTCGGTGCCGAACTGCGCGCGCAGCTTGGCAACGTAGCCCACCGGGATGGTCGACTTGATCACCATCGTCGCCTGGGTGTTGATCTCCAGCACCTTGGCGATCACCACCTCGATCGAGCTGGTGTTGAAGTAATTGGTGTCCGGATCGTAGTCGGTGGGTGTGGCAATGATCACGAACTCGGCGCCGGCAAACGCTTCGTTGGCGTCCAGCGTGGCCTTGAAGTTCAGGCCACCCTCGGCCAACGCGGCCTCGAGTTCCTTGTCGACGATCGGCGAGCGGCCTTCGTTGATCAGCTTGACCTTGGCCTCGACGATGTCCAGCGCCACGACCTCATGGTGCTTGGCGAGCAACACGCCATTGGACAGACCGACATAGCCGGTACCCGCGACAGCGATCTTCATTGGAATTCCTTGCGATTTTGGATGGGGGAGGAGGCAGCGCGCTGCGCGCAGGTCATGGCGTGATGACGGTACGGCCGAGCCCGTCATGGGCCGGCGCGCCCGCTGGGGGACACGCGAAAACCTGCACGGTGCCAACCGATGCGACGTAGCGCACACACATGCACATATCCAGCCCATGCATCACGCATCGCATCCGCTTCAGCGGCACATCCACGTTGGCCACGACCTGCGCAGAGCAGGTCGCCGGCCTGGCGTGGACCAGTCACCGATGGTAGCCGAAGCGAGAGGCAAGCTATGAGTCGGTGCTGAAGCCGCCCCGATCTAGGCCGCTATTGAAGCCGCTCAACCCTGGGCGCGCGTGTCCAGCACCTGGCTCAGTCCGTCCTGCCAGTCGGGCAGGCGGACGCCGAACGTGTCCTGCAGGCTGTGGGTATCCAGTCGCGAATAGGCCGGGCGCGTGGCCGGCGTTGGATAGTCGGCGGTGGTGATCGCCTCCACGCGCGGCGCACGGGCAATCAGCCCGCGCGCGTGCGCCTGGGCGAAGATGGCTTCGGCGAAGCCGTGCCAACTGGTCTGCCCGGCGGCGGTCAGATGCCACAGGCCGGAGGGTTCACCGGGCTGGCGTAGCGCATGCGCCGTGATGTCGGCGATCAGCGCGGCAGGCGTCGGCGTGCCTATCTGGTCGGCGACCACGCGCAGGACATCGCGCTCGGCTCCCACGCGCAGCATCGTCCGCAGGAAATTGTTTCCATGCGCCGCGTAGACCCAGGCGGTACGGAAGATCAGATGACGGCCGCCGGCCGCCTGCACCGCCTGTTCGCCGGCCAGTTTGCTCTGCCCGTAGACGCCGAGCGGCGCGGTGGCGTCGTCCGGACGATAGGGGCGAGTGCCCTGCCCATTGAAGACGTAATCGGTCGAATAATGGACCAGCGGCACGCCGGCGCGCGCGCACCACTGCGCAATGACCGCCGGCGCCTCGGCATTGGCACGGAAGGCCGCATCACGCTCCTGCTCGGCACGATCGACGGCGGTGTAGGCAGCCGCATTGACGACGCGGGTGGGCGCAAGGCGATCCAGCAATTCGCTCAGGCAATGCGGTGCGTCGAAGTCGGCCACCTCACACGCGGCGCCGTCCGGCAATCGGCCATTGCGGGTGGTGGCCAGGATCGGACCATCATCCGCCAGTGCCCGCAGCAATTCCGTGCCGACCTGTCCATTGGCTCCCAGTACCAATGTCGTCACGGTGCAAAGGCCGGCAGACGCTCGCCCGGCACATCCGCCAGGAAAGGCGCTGCGGCATCCTTGGCCGAGAGCACCGGATCGCTGATCGGCCAGTCGATGCCGATCGCCGCATCGTTCCAACGCACACCCGCATCTGCTTCCTTGACGTAGACGTCGGTGCAGAGATAGCTGAACAACGCTCTCTCTGAAAGCACTGCAAACCCATGTGCAAAGCCTTCGGGTATCCAGACTTGGCGGCGGTTTTCTGCACTCAGCAAAACGGCGGTCCAACGCCCGAAGTGGGGAGATCCAGCGCGGATATCCACCGCAACGTCGTAGACCTCGCCTTCGAGCACGCTTACCAGCTTGCCCTGTGGCCGGGGCCACTGGTAGTGCAGACCGCGCAGCACCCCCTTGGCGGAGGTGGAGACGTTACTTTGCACAAAACTCGTCGGCAGCCCATGCTGCCCGAAGCGCTCTGCATTCCATGTCTCGAAGAACTGACCGCGCGCATCGCCGAAGACCGCAGGCTCGATGACGACGCAGCCGGGCAACGTCGTTTCGATCACTTTCAATGGACAACCCCGCGCTTGGCCAATGCCGTCAGATACTTGCCATAGTCATTCTTCAACAACGGCGCTGCCAGGCGCTCCAGCTGCTCTGCATCGATCCAGCCCTGGCCAAACGCGATTTCTTCCGGGCAGCACACCTGCAGGCCCTGGCGCATCTGGATGGTCTCGATGAAATTGGCCGCTTCGTGCAAGGACTGATGCGTTCCCGTATCCAGCCATGCATACCCGCGCCCCAAGGGCTCCAGGTGCAGGTTGCCGGCATCGAGATAGCAACGATTGAGATCGGTGATCTCCAGCTCGCCGCGTGGCGAGGGCTTCAAGGCAGCCGCGTAGTCGCTGGCCTTGCCGTCATAGAAATACAAGCCGGTGACCGCGTAGTTGGAACGAGGTTTTTCCGGTTTTTCGGCAATGTCGATGACCTTGCCTTGCTGATCGAATTCGGCAACGCCGTAGCGCTTCGGATCATTGACCCAGTAACCGAAGACAGTCGCACCCTGCTCTCGTGCATCTGCGCGGCGCAAGGTATCGGTCAGGCCATGCCCATGGAAGATATTGTCGCCCAACACCAGGCAGCTCGGCTTGCCGTCGACAAACTCGCGGCCGATCAGATAGGCCTGCGCCAGACCGTCAGGGCTGGGCTGCACGGCGTATTGAATATTGACGCCCCACTGAGAGCCATCGCCCAGCAGCGTCTGGAACAGCGCCTGCTCGTGCGGCGTGTTGATGATCAGGATGTCGCGGATACCCGCGAGCATCAGCACGCTCAGCGGGTAGTAGATCATCGGCTTGTCGTACACCGGCAACAGCTGCTTGCTGACGCCCTTGGTGATCGGATACAGGCGCGTGCCGGAGCCGCCGGCCAGAATGATGCCTTTACGTTGTGTCATCAGGTATGTCCTGTTGAGGCCCGCACACGCTTACATGCGCAGGCTCTTGCCTAAGGGCTCGCGTTACGCCGCGGCGCCGATCCGTTCCAGCCGATAGCTGCCATCCAGCACACCCTGCACCCAGGCCTGGTTGGCCAGGTACCACTCCACCGTTTGCGCGATGCCTTGCTCGAAGGTATACGCCGGTTCCCAGCCCAGGTCGTTCTTCAGCTTGGAGGCATCAATTGCATAACGACGGTCGTGTCCAGGCCGATCGGTCACATGGGTGATCTGGCTTGCGCGCGGCTTGCCATCCTCACGCGGGCGATGCTGGTCCAGCAGCGCACAGATCGCCTGCACGACCTCGATGTTCTGGCGTTCGGAGTTGCCGCCCACGTTGTAGGTCTCGCCGACCTTGCCCTTGGCCAGCACGGTGCGGATCGCCTCGCAGTGGTCGCTGACGAACAACCAGTCGCGTACCTGCTTGCCGTCGCCGTAGACCGGAAGCGGCTCACCAGCCAGCGCCTTGGCGATCACCAGCGGAATGAGCTTTTCCGGGAAGTGGTACGGCCCGTAGTTGTTCGAGCAGTTGGTGGTCAGCACCGGCAGCCCATAGGTGTGGTGGAAAGCGCGCACCAGATGGTCCGAGGCCGCCTTGGATGCCGAGTACGGAGAATTGGGCGCGTACGGCGTGGTTTCGGTGAACTTGCCGGTCTCGCCCAGCGTTCCATAGACCTCGTCGGTGGACACATGCAGGAACCGAAAGGCCTCACGACGCGCGTCCGGCAGCGCTTTCCAGTAATCGCGCACGGCCTCGAGCAATGCCAGGGTGCCTACCACGTTGGTCTGGATGAACGCGCCGGGGCCTTCGATCGAGCGATCCACATGGCTTTCGGCAGCGAAGTTCAGCACCGCATCCGGCCGATGTTCCTGCAGCAGTCGGGTCACCAGCGCGCCGTCGCCGATGTCGCCCTTGACGAAGACATGGCCGGCATTGCCCTCCAGCGACGCCAGCGTGTTCAGGTTCCCCGCATAGGTGAGCGCGTCGAGATTGATCACGCGGATCCCGCGCGCGACTGCCTCAAGAACAAAATTTCCGCCGATGAAGCCGGCCCCGCCGGTTACTAGCCAAGTCGCCACTGTCTACCCCTCCTGGTCGCGCGCGCGCGGCGCCGCATTTTCAAACCACACAGGATATACGGTCCGGGCAATACCGGGCCTAAGCATTGTCCAAACACTGCGCGGAACTGTTGCGCCGCAGCATCCATACGCCATCGCATGGTGCTGCTTGCCCGGTTAGAATGGCCCCACTCCCGAGCCTGCCGCCGCGGCCGGGCCTTCCCGCAACAGCTGAAGGATCTCGTACACGATGAAAATCCTCGTCGCCTACAAGCGCGTGGTGGACTACAACGTCCGCATTCAGGTCAAGGCCGATGGCTCTGGTGTGGTCACCGACGGCGTCAAGCTCTCGCCCAACCCGTTCGACGAAATCGCCCTGGAAGAGGCGCTGCGCCTGCGCGACGCCGGCATCGCCACCGAGGTGGTGGTCGCCACCCTGGCGCCGGCCGATGCGGCCGCGCACCTGCGCAACGGGCTTGCGATGGGCGCCAATCGCGCCATTCACGTGGTCACCGACGCGGCGATCCAGCCGCTGACCGCCGCGCGCGCCCTGCTCAAGCTGGTAGAAAAGGAACAGCCGGACCTGGTCATCCTGGGCAAGCAGGCGATCGACGACGACGCCAGCCAGACTGGCCAGATGCTGGCCACCCTGTGGGGCCGCCCGCAGGCGACCTTCGCCGGCAAGCTCGTCGTTGCCGATGGCAAGGCCACGGTGACCCGCGAGGTCGACGCCGGCCTGGAAACGCTGGAGGTGGACCTGCCGGCGGTGATCACCACCGATCTGCGCCTGAACGAGCCGCGCTTCATCAAGCTGCCCGACATCATGAAGGCCAAGAGCAAGCCGCTGGAAACCCTGGCGTTTGCCGATCTCGGGGTCGCGGCGCATGACAGCCTGACCACTACCCACTACGCGGCGCCGTCCAAGCGCAGCCGCGGAGTGATGGTCAAGGATGCCGCCGAACTGGTGGCCGCACTCAAGCAGAAGGGGTTGCTGTAATGGCCAAGGTTCTCATCGTTGCCGAACATCTCAACGGCCAGCTCAATGCGGCCACCGCCAAGACACTGAGCGCCGCACAGGCGATCTCGGCCGAATCCATTGATGTGGTCGTGCTGGCCGCCGACCCAGCAGGCGTTGCCGCACAGGCCGCGCAGCTGGCCGGCGTCGCGCGTGTATTGACCGTGGCCAACGCGGCCAACGAACACGCCATCGCGCAGGTGCTGGGACCGCAGATCGCCCAACTGGCGGGTCAGGGCTACACCCATGTCTTCGGCCCCTCCACCACCTTTGGCAAGGATCTGATGCCGGTCGTGGCGGCATTGCTGGGCGTCAACCAGATCTCCGATCTGATGACTGTCGAAGACGCGTATACCTTCAAGCGTCCGATCTATGCGGGCAACGCCATCATCACCGTCAAGGCCCCGGCCGACCAGATCGTGGTTGCGACCATTCGTAGCGCGTCGTGGCCGGAGGCCGCCAAGGGCGGAAGTGCGGCGGTCGAATCCGTCTCGGTTGACGCCACGCTGCCGACCCACAGCCGCTTCGTCGGCCTGGCCGCAGGCAGCTCCGATCGCCCGGACCTGCAGAGCGCCAAGCGCGTGGTCTCCGGCGGCCGCGGCGTCGGTTCGGCGGAAAACTTCCAGCACATCTACAGCCTGGCCGACAAACTCGGCGCCGCCGTGGGCGCCTCGCGCGCCGCAGTGGACGCTGGCTACGTGCCCAACGAGCTGCAGGTCGGCCAGACCGGCAAGATCATCGCCCCCGAGCTCTACGTGGCAATCGGCATCAGCGGGGCGATCCAGCATCTGACCGGCATCAAGGACGCCGGCACGATCGTGGCGATCAACAAGGACCCGGAGTCGCCGATCTTCGAGATTGCCGATATCGGGTTGGTGGGGGATTTGTTCACGCTGTTGCCGGAGCTGGAACAGGCGTTGAGCTGATGCGGTGCGCGCCGCGTGGCCAATCGGCTGCGCGGCGCCGGTCAGGATCGCAGGGGGTGGCGGACAAACTGTCCGCCACGACAGCACGTGCCGTTATAATTGGCATCACTTATCGGGATACCGTAGATGCCCTTGCAGAGCTTCGAGGTTCCGGCGGCACGTGGGTTGAAGGTCGTCAGCTCTGTGTCGCCTCTCGTCGCCGGAACGGGTGCATCGGCAAATCCGGGTGCTGCGAATGAAGACGGATACGCGATAGACCGAGCTGCAAGGAGGCGGATCTGGCAGCTAGCGCTGCCCATGCACTGCCGGCACCGATTGCGGGGCCGATGCTTGTGCTGGTTCAAACATCCTGCGCTGCACCGAAAGTCCGGCGCCATACCAAACAATTTAGGTCGGCTCCCCCAATCGTTCGCCTGGGCCAGGCCCGCCCGCTGACCAGCGGTCGAACGCGATATCCTTCTGCTCAAAGACTTCTCGGCCGTGCATTGCTGCCGCAGCATTTCAAATCCATCCACACTTCACTTGATACCTCGGATTCCATGGACGCTCTGATTCCCGTCAACTCGTTGTCCCGCCACATCGCGCCCGTACAGGATGCCCTGTCTGAGATCGCAAGCACTATTGTCGCAAGTGGCTACTATGTGCTCGGTCCGAACGTGAAGGCCTTTGAGCAGGAGTTCGCCAGCTACTGCGGCGTCCGTCATTGCGTCAGCGTCGCCAATGGAACCGACGCCCTGGAGCTCTCCCTGAAGGCGTTGGGCGTCGGCCCCGGTGATACGGTGGCCGTTGTTGCGAATGCCGCGATGTATGGCACCAGCGCAGTCCTGGCATGTGGCGCTTCGCCGGCGTTTGTCGATACAGGTGCGGGCACTGGGCTGATGTCCGTACCTGCGCTGGAAGCAGTGCTCGCTGGCGGCAGTGCGCCAGCGGCCGTCATCGTGACCCACCTGTATGGCCAACTTGCCGACATCGAAGCGATCGTCGCGCTTTGCCAACCGCGTGGCATCAAGGTCCTGGAGGACTGCGCCCAGGCCCACGGCGCGGAGCGAAATGGCCATCGCGCAGGCAGCTTCGGCGATATCGCTTGCTTCAGCTTTTATCCGACCAAGAATCTGGGTGCACTGGGCGATGGCGGCGCGATCGTGACAAACGACGACGAGCTGGCCGCCAGAGCTGCGCAACTGCGTCAGTACGGATGGACAGCCAAGTACACCAACAGCTTGCGGGGTGGCCGCAACAGTCGCCTCGACGAGCTGCAGGCCGCCATGCTGCGGTACATGCTTCCCCTGCTGGATGGCTGGAACCAGCGTCGCAGGGAGATCGCCAACCGCTACGCCCAGGGGCTGTCCAACCCCAGGATCGAAGCAGCCGGCCAGGTGGGCGCTGACAACGTGGCGCACCTGTACGTCGTGCGTTGCGATGACCGTGAGCAACTGCGTGCACACTTGCAGGCCGCCGGTGTGCAGACGGAAGTCCATTACCCGTTGTGTGACCACCGTCAGCCCTGCCATGCGGGTGCATTTGATTCAGTGGTACTGCCCAACACGGAAGCCGATGCGGCGCGCGTCACCACACTGCCCTGCTTCCCCGAGCTGACCGACGCGGAAGTCGACCGGGTCATCGAAGCATGCAACCGGTTCTGAGCAACGTGCAATCGCCTTCTCTCAGCCTCGTCGTTCCGATCTATGGCAACGAGGGTTCGATCGATGACCTGCTACAGGCCGTCGACTTCATCGCACGGAGCGTGGCCGGGGATTTCGAAGCGGTTTTCGTGGTGGACGGCAGCCCGGACCGCAGCTACGCCCTGCTGCGCGAAAAGTTGCCTGGCTGCGCGTTCCGTTCGCAACTGGCAACGCTGACCCGCAACTTCGGCGCATTTCCGGCGATCCGGACCGGACTACAGCTCAGCTCCGGGGAGCTGACGGCGGTCATGGCCGCCGATCTGCAGGAACCCCCAACGCTGGTCATCGACTTCTGGCAACGCTACGCCAGCGAGCGCTATGACGTGGCCTTCGGCGTGCGCGAAGCGCGCAGCGATCCGGCGGCCTCGAAGCTGGCGTCGACCTTGTTCTGGGCAACCTATCGACGCATGGTCATCAAGGACATTCCCAAGGGTGGCGTGGATATCTTCGCTGTCAGCCGTGGTTTCCTCGAGCGGCTGTTGCTGTTGAACGAAGCCCATTCCAGCCTGCTTGCGCAGCTGTTCTGGCTGGGCGGCAAGCGCGAATTCGTCAGTTACCAGCGGCGCGAGCGGCAGCACGGCAAGAGCGCCTGGACCCTGAGCAAGAAACTGCGGTATCTGTCCGACAGCGTCTTTGCGTTCACCGACCTGCCGGTCCGCATGCTGACGGCGCTGGGCCTGATCGCGCTTGCATTTACCACGCTGCTCGGTGCGCTGGTGCTGGCCGCGAAGTTTTCCGGACTCGTCGCAGTGCCGGGCTACACCCTGACCATCCTGACCATTCTCTTCTTCGGCGCACTCAATTCATTGGGCCTGGGTATCGTGGGCACATACGCCTGGCATGCGTTCGAAAATACCAAGGCACGTCCGCTGTCGATCATGCAGTCGGTCGAAAACTTCGAAAAGGATAACCCGTGAGTCATTTCGTGCACCCCAATGCTCTTTGCGAGAGCGACACCATCGGCGAAGGCACCCGCGTCTGGGCATTTGCCCACGTGCTGCCCGGCGCCCGCCTTGGTCGCGATTGCAATATCTGCGACGGCGTTTTCATTGAATCCGATGTCATCGTAGGTGACCGGGTCACTGTCAAATGCGGCGTGCAACTGTGGGACGGCGTGCGTTTGGGCGACGACGTTTTCGTAGGGCCGAATGCAACGTTCACCAACGACCTGTTCCCGCGCAGCAGGGTGTATCCCGAGAAATTCCTCGGCACCGTGGTCGAGTCGGGCGCCTCGATTGGCGCCAATGCAACCATCCTGGCCGGCACCACCATCGGCAGTGGTGCGATGATCGGCGCTGGCGCAGTCGTTACGCGTTCTGTGCCGCCCAATGCCATTGTGGTTGGTAATCCCGCACGCATTGTCGGCTACGTTTCCGACAAGGACGCAAACCAGCCTGCCGCATTGCCGGTTGATCAGGGAATCACCGACACTGCCGTTCCGGGCGTCAAGCTGTACCGGATGCCCAGTTTTGCCGACATGCGTGGCTCGCTCTCCGTGGGAGATTTCGATAGTTTCCTGCCTTTCAATGCAAGAAGGTATTTCCTGGTTTATGGCGTCCCCACCCAGGAGACCCGCGGCGAACACGCGCACAAGCGCTGCCATCAGTTTCTGATCTGTGTCTCCGGCTCGGTCAGAGTCCTTGCGGATGACGGCACCCGCCGCATCGACGTCGAACTCAACTCGCCGAACCAGGGCATCCATCTGCCGCCGATGATCTGGGGAACCCAATACAAGTACTCGAAGGACGCTGTTCTTCTGGTATTTGCTTCCGAGCCCTACGACTCAGACGAATACATTCGCGACTACGCTGACTTCAAGAGTCTGGCGAATGCGGCCGGATGAGCTGAAGGCCGCCGGCTCCGTCCAACGGGGACGGGACCGGTCGTGGATCGTTGTTGCGCTTCGTTTTCTGGTAGGCGGAGCGCTCAATACGGGCGTCACCCTCGTGCTGTACTGGGTATTGTTGCGCTTCATTCATTACCAATGGGCGTATCTGGCGAGTTTTTGTGCCGGCATCCTGCTCAGCTACCTCATAAATACACGGTATGTCTTCCGCGCTGCACATAGCTGGCTGAAATTTGCGGCGTTCCCGCTTATCTATGCCGTGACTTATGCACTCGGGGCGTTGGCATTGAAGCTCACCGTCGGGCATCTCGGGGTGCCTGCAGCAATCGGACCGCTGATTTCCATCGCAGTGACCCTGCCCGTGTCATTCGTTCTGAGCAAACTGCTGCTACAGGGCGACAAACAACGTGCGGGACGCAATTGAGCCGAGTCATCCGGCCAAAAGCGATCCACCGCATGACCGAGCAGCACCCCATTCCTACTTGTTGATTACATGAGCACCCCACTTTCTCAAATGACGCGGCCCGGCCTCCTCCTGAAGACGGATTGGCTTGCCTTACTATTCGGCGCCGTGCTGTCAGTCATCGCCGGCAGCGTCCTGGTCGTCGGCTGGCGTGCCGGGCTGTCTTCGATTCTTGCCTACCCTTTTTCATACAGCGACGACTCCCTGAGCAGCCTCTGGCTGACGCAACGCGCCATGGAAGGATGGATCTTCGAGAATGATCGGAGCGGCTTTCCTTTCGGCGCATCCTTTCTTGACTATCCCGGGGCCGATGCCGGCAGTTTTCTCTTCCTGAAGCTTGCCGGCATGCTGACCAGCAGCAATGCCGTGGCGCATAACCTGTTTTTCCTTGCAGGCTTCGCTGCGAATTTTCTGACTGCGTACTGGGTGATGCGCTGGCTGCAAGTCGGCCGATCATTATCCTTCGCTACCGCCATACTATTTACGCTGGCGCCTTTTCATTTCCTCCGACTTCGGCACATTTTTTACACCTGCTACTTCAGCATCCCGATCTATTTCATGATCGCCGTGCGTATCGCGCGCTCGGATGCTTCGCTGGATTTCCTGCGTGCGCGGCCTGCGCGCAAGATCGCCCTTGCCGCGCTTTATCTTGTTTTGAGCTGTTTCGGCGTTTACTACACGGTTTTTGGCCTGATCCTGATCGGAACCAGCTGCCTGATCGCGCTTTACCAGAGGAATTGGACGTCGATCGCACGTATCGCCGCACCTGCGATCTTTTTCCTTGCCCTTGGAACGCTGGCGAACATTGCACCAAACGTGATCAACGAACGGATCAACGGTCGCAACCCGGAAGTTGCCGCACGTGCACCCGCAGAGTCGGAGTTGTATGGCGTGAAATTCATGCAGTTGATCCTGCCACAGCCGGAACATCGGTCTGCAAAATTGTCCAATGTGACCGCCCAGTACATGGCCAGCACACCCTTGGTCAATGAAAACAGGACTGCTTCCCTCGGCCTGATAGGTTCTCTCGGCCTGGCCATTCTTGCGTTGGTGATGTTTGCACGGCTGGCCGAGCGCCATGCTGAAGAGCGCATCGCGCTGCTTGCAATCCTTTCCGGCGTGCTGTTCGCCTTCATGACCATCGGTGGTCTTGGATCACTCTTCGCACACGTCGTTTCACCGTCCATCCGCGGCTGGAATCGGGCCAGCATCTTCCTGACGTTCAGTACCCTTGCGGCGGTGGCAATTGCGATACAGACACTTTCCGACAAGCTGGGACGCCGGCACGGCGTGACCATTGCCTCGGTCGCCGCCGTTGTCATGTTGATCTTTGGCGTATGGGACCAGACTCCAGCGGTGTGTGGCGAGTGCCAGGCTGGAGCACGCGGTGCGTATGAGCGAGACAAGCGCTTCATCGGCAGCATCGAAGCGTCCCTGCCCGCCGGTGCTGCGATCTACCAGCTGCCGTACATGGCTTTCCCGGAAGTGCCACCGAAGAACGGGTTGAATGCGTATGACCATGTTGTTGGATTTGTGCATTCTCGGCAGCTCAAATGGAGCTATGGCGGCATGAAGGGGCGCGAAGGCGACCTGTTTTACCGGAATCTCGAAACACGGCCTGCCAGTACGCAACTCGATGCCCTTCGTCGCTACGGGTTCGACGCCGTCTATATCGATAAAAGAGGGTATGTCGACCAAGGTGCCGGTGTCGTCGCCGAGTGGGAACAAGCGCTCGGTACGCCGCCGACGATGGTTCGCGAAGATGGTGCCGTCGTCGTCTTTCGCCTGCCTGGCGGTACAAAACCCGCAAGTGCGGAAGCTGCCAGGCAAAGTCTGGTCGGAGAACCTACAGCAGACACCGCGATTGCATTGCCTTCACTTCGGACTTTCTTGGCGGAAGGTTGGTCAACAGATGAGGCATGGGGCGTCTGGTCAGTAGGTATGACATCTTCACTGCGCTACCGGGTGACCACTGCAACCGCCGGTAATGTGATATTGATTCTCCGTGGCAACCCCTTCCTTGCTGGTTCACAGCGAACCCTGCGTATACGTGCCAAGGTCAACGGCATCCAATCGCTGGATAAGCGCGTGACTGTCGGGGAGCCATCACCCTTGGAGCTTAGGATACCCGTAGCGCCCCATCAGCCTGGCGAAGTAGTGCACGTGGTTCTGAGCTACGAGGTGCCCGTGTCGCCCTCGCAGGTCGGCATCTCAGACGATCAGCGCCCTCTTGCCTTCGGCCTTACCAGCTTCGAGCTATGCACTTCCGCGTGCTCGAGATGAATGCTGAGGCGCTCGACTGCAACGCAGTCGGCGCCTCCCTTCCATGCGGCAGTAATCTGAGCGGCACATCTGCAATCGTCGTGATGCCAGGGTAGCGCTCGTGCCCTGCGCGTGTTCGGCTCCACGATCTGCCGCCGTCCACTGATTCAATGCGTTCGTGCAGCGTCCTCAAGCATCCAACGCAACGTGTCCTCCAGTGGCGGGCAACGCCAGTCACCGATCAGGCGCTGCAATTTCGCATTGCTGCCAAGCAGTTTCTTGACTTCGTTCTGACGAATAAATGCAGGATTCACCTGCACATCGATCCGGTGTCCGGTGATTTCCGAGCAGATCCTGATGATGTCACCCAACGAACTGGCAGCCCCGGAACAGACATTGACGGTTTGTCCATCGGCCTCAGGTGTCTGCAAAAGCTGCCGATAGGCCAGCACGACCGACCTTACGTCTCCGAAATCACGCCACACCTCGGTATTGCCGAGCTCTATCGCAGGAGCCCGCGATGCGAAGTGGGAAACAATTTTCGGCACCAGGAAATTGGCTGACTGACCGACGCCGGTGTAGTTGAACGGGCGCGTGATCACCAATGGAAGACGCTCATGCCACAGCCTTACCACGTATTCCATGGCGAGCTTGCTTACCGCGTAATCGTTCGCCGGAGCCGGCTCCACCGATTCCTCGATGACGCCCTCGGTCGCATTGCCGTAGACATTTGCGCTGCTGGCAATCAGCACTCTCTCTGGACGGCGTCGGGCGGAGGCCAGCGCCTGCAACAGGTTTCGCGTCCCGATCAGATTGACACGATAGAAATCGTCGGCTTCGCCATGTCCGACAAAGGCCACCGCAGCCAAATGGACGACGTACTCGGCGTCCACCTCTGCAACGACGCGCGCAACATCCGCCGCGTCGCGCAGGTCCATCGGGAGAAACTCATCTGTAGTGGCCGAACCCGCGCTTTCCGCACGGGTTCCCACTCCGATCACGGTGCAGCCCTGCTCTTTGAGTTCCTGGGTCAGATAGCGCCCGGTGAACCCGGACGCTCCGCTGACCAGAACGCGCTTGCCGTTCAGATCAGAACGAGAAGCCATGCGCGTTCCTCTTGAGGTCGGCCTCGACCATCATCTGGCAGAGCTGCTCCAGCGTGGTTTCAGGCTTCCAGCCGAGGACGCGCGTTGCCTTCTCAGGATCGCCGATCAACAGGTCCACTTCTGCAGGACGATGGAATTTCGCGTTGATGCGCATCACAACCTTGCCGGTAGCGACATCCACTGCAGTTTCATCTGCATCCTTGCCGCGGAATTGGACGTCGATTCCGGCTCCCTTGAACGCCATGCTGACAAAATCACGGACGGTTTCAGTGCGATTTGTCGCCAGAACAAAAGTATCCGGCTCGTCGGCCTGAAGCATGCGCCACATCCCTTCCACGTACTCGCGCGCAAATCCCCAATCGCGCTTGGCATCCAGATTGCCCAGCTCCAGGCATTCCAACCGCCCGAGTTTGATCTTGGCCACCGAGTCGGTGATCTTGCGCGTCACAAATTCGCGGCCGCGCAGCGGGCTTTCATGATTGAACAAAATCCCGCTGGAGCCGAAGATGCCATAGCTCTCACGGTAATTGACCGTCATCCAATGCGCATACAACTTGGCAACGCCATAAGGGCTGCGAGGATAGAACGGCGTGCTTTCGATTTGCGGGACCGCCTGCACCTTGCCGAACATTTCTGATGTCGAAGCCTGGTAAAACCGGATGTCCTTGTTCACCTGTCGAATGGCTTCCAGCAGGTGGACCGGGCCGATACCGGTGATGTGGGCGGTCGTCGTCGGCTGATCGAACGATACGCCCACAAAACTTTGGGCCGCCAAGTTGTAGACCTCGGTGGCGCCCGTGCTTTCAAGCATACGGATGCTCGAACCAAGGTCGGTCAGGTCATACTCGATCAGGTGCAAATTGGGGTGGTTTGCAATTCCCACCTCTTCGATTCGCCAGAAATTGACCGAGCTAGTACGGCGATATGTGCCGAACACGCGATAGCCTTTATCCAACAACAGCTGGGCCAGGTAGGCACCGTCTTGGCCGGAAATGCCGGTAATCAACGCAGTTTTCATCATCCCTCTCTTGGTTACTTATAAGTTCCGGAATCGAGCCGAGACTGAACGCGGCTCCTTCCTGTGATCGTCGAGTCTCAGCGCGTGGCCAAAGGCTTTCCGCCTGCACCGCAAACCGTTTCCTTGCCCTGGTCCTGGCACGAAGTGAGGGGACCATAATCGAGCGAATCCACCTTGAAGTCGCTAAACCACGCCACCGATTCCTGGACGAGGCCGAGTCGCAGCGTTTTCCCAATCACGGCCTGGCTGGGCACATCTGCGATCACTTCAGCGGAACCACCCGCCGGAATCCCCTCAGCAGGAAGCGGAGCGCGCAGGAAGTCCCGATTTGAGAAATTGCCGGAATCATCCACCAGGGAGATGGCGAGATTGACCGGCAGTGTGCCCTTGGAGTTGATCGCGACCTTGCCCGAATTGGTGACTGACACCGCAATCCGTACCAGTTCGCCGTTATTGACCAGCACCGGCTCCGAGGCAATAGCGTAGCGTGCGCCAACCTGCTCCTGCGTCAGCGGAGTCGACATGCCGCCAGCCTCGGTGGTCTGGGCAGCCTGCTGCGGCTCGGCCTTCACTGGCTGTTCTGCCTCCGGGGCCTTTGAGCAGCCAGTGAACGCGATTACCGTTGCCAGTACGGCAATGGAACCGAAGGAAGCAGGAGATTTCATACTATTTTTCATGGATAAGGACCTGTGGTGGATGAGTGCGCCGCTCATTATTGAGCGGCTTCTACTCGAATGAGAAGTCGGGCCGGTGAGAAGCCACGGCTTTTGAACCAGCAGACCGACTCCTGGACTAGATCAATCTCCAGGTAATAGTCACCTGGAACTGCCGGAGCGCGGACGGTGAGATCGTGGACTGCAGAAGACATCGGCGCGACTGCATCGTGAATAAAATGACGGGGCTGTTCGGCTACTGCCGTCGGTGTTTCTGCATGAATCCAGAAGTGTCCGAGGTAAATGCCGAACGGGCGCAGTGCGTGACCGAGCGGACTGAACCAGGAGTATGCGCTGTCGTTGGTCAATTCGACACGCAAAGAGACCGTGCTGGATGGTTGGGCAACCAGCATCTCCTGCTCGGGAACGGCAGCGTGGCCCTGAAAGGCCTCTTCCGGCAGCGGCTCACTGTAGGGGTAGGGTCCCACTGTTGCTCCCACTACACGCGCATGCGAATCGAGTTCCTGATCATTCAATGCTGCCAGGGCTGGGTTCACCCAGCGGTCCCCACGCAGGCTGCTCAGCACGTCGATTCGATGCAACTCTTCGGCAAGCGGCGAGTCGATTTCGACCTTCAGGCTCACGACTGCATCGGCAACCTGGTCCCTCAAATCGGAGACGACACGATGCCGTCTGAGCAGGCGTGCATACTGCTCGGTAGCGACATACGGATCCAGCGCCGGCCGCCTTGCTGCATCGGAGCACTCTTCAGCCCATGCGGCGTAAGCTGCCGGGTCAAGTGCCAGTTGGCGCAGCAATGCGGCAAGGGCCTGCGGGCACTCCGTGTCCGGCGCGAGTTTCCTGACCGAAGCGGGCAGTTCTGCGTACCACCCGTGATCGGATACGACGCTCGGAAGGCCAGCTTGCATTGCCTTGCACACGACTGCCGAAGCCTCGCCCATCGTCGGTTGGCGCAACGCGATCATCAGATCCGCGCGCTCGAATACCTTCCAGAACTGATCATCATCGACATGACCGTGGTTGACCAACCGCACGTTGCGCAGGTCGGCAAGAGCTTCCAACTGTAAGAGTACGGCCTCCTCCACCTGGCCAGCAATCTCCAGCGTGATGGGTTCATCCAGATCGGCGTCGATCATCGCCAATGCCTGCACGACCCAGTCGAAGCGGCGATTGGCCTGTCCACCACCCAATAGTGCGATAGTACGAAGGCCGTCGCGGACGCGGTGCGGAGCAACGACCGGGTACAGTTGTGGCACTACCGTGACGGGGAGCCAGGGAAAATCTCTATTGACGCGATCGGCCGCATACTGTGAATGCACCACCACCTCGGTGGCCAGCTTGGTCGCCACTTGGTGCAGCGGGAAACGCACCACGTCCTCCCGATTCCAGACAGGCGATCCACTACGAAGCGCCAGACTCGCGGTCCGGACATCAGTGACCGAACACCACTTTTCCAGCAGACCCAGATAGTCGCCGTTGAGTAGCCGGCCTTCGTCGTTAAGCACTCCGGCAGCCATGTGATGCAATACCAGGTCATGCAAATGCACGATCCCCGGCGCTGCTGCCATCAAGGGCAGCATCCAGCCGTGAAACGCCGGGTGGTTGCCCATCTGGTAAACGATCGCATCTGCGTCGAGCAATCTGCCGACGGCGACGCTCACCCCGAGGCGAGTAAGATCTTCCAGGGTAAATGCATCGACTTGCATGCCCTGGTCGCGCAGCAAATTCGACAGGCCTGCCGTGTACTCGGCAATGCCTGAGCGCTCCGGAGGATGCGGCCCAACCATTGCGATGCGAAACGGCGTACTCAAAGCCGGCTCTCCACCAGATTGCTTATCACGCGATCCCAGGTAATGGAGGTACTCATGTGCTGTCCAGCCTCGGCCAATGCACGAAGTTGCGCTGGTGCTTTTGCGTAACAATCAAGCAGGCTTTCAGCGATCGCCTCTGGCGTAGGGCTAGTGACCCAACCGCTACCGGTGGACTCGACGATCCTGCCCACCTCGCCGCTATCCTTAACCGTAATGACCGGCTTGTAGGCGGCGAAGCTTTCCAACGTCGCAAATCCGTAATCCTCATCCACCGGCGAATAGAAGACCGCACGGCAGTTGGCAATCAGCTCAAGCAGCTTCTCGTCTTCCACGAAACCTGCAAGCTCGACGCGATCCGTCAGGCCCAGCTCGCGGATCAGCGGTGCCAGAGAGTGGGCATATTCGCTGGCACCGGTTCCGGCGATGACCACCTTCGCATGGGGAACATGCTTTGCAGCCCGGATCAGCAGATCGGGACGCTTCATCGACTCAAGACGACCGATACACAGCACGTAATCGCCATAGTCTCCCGAGGTGATGAATGGCGCCAGCTTCGACGGCGGATAGAGAACCTCAGAACCCAGGCCGCTGTGCTGCAGTAGACGGTCGGTGACCGTCTGAGAAATGGTGTAGCGCGGCTCGATTTCCGCCAGCAGCTCGCGATCGGAGGCCCGCAGGGCATCACGCACCGCCGAATCCTTCGCGGTCAGGTGGGGCTGATCGAAACGCGTGCGTTCCAGGTCATAAAGCACTCGGTGCTGATGCACGAGCCAAAGGGCCTTATTGGCATGCGAAGCCGCATACGTCGGATACTTGGTGCAGATGCACAGGTCGATCTTCTGACCATTGCTCTCGTTCAAATTCAACAACCTCCATGCCAGCATGGAAGACAGAATTTCCGTTTCTGGATACCACTTGTATGGCAACTGCACCAGCTCTGCGACGACCTGGCGTTGCTTGCCCCACAGATTGATCTGCTTGACCAGCTCCTCATTGAGCAGCTCCGCACCGCCTCTGACAAACGGCACTTGCGCGCCAAGCACAATAACTCTCTTCACCTACATTCCCCTTCGTGATGTCCTTGCCTGCACATGGCAATCCTTGTCCTTACTTCTTCGATTTCCTGATACGGCTACCCAGCTGGTCCAGCGCTGCAAGTTGCTTATCGATTGCCACATCGGCGGGTGTTGCCACCTCGTCCTCAGCGAGGACGGGCTCTGTACGCACCAGCCGCGGCGATGTCTGAGCCGCAAGAGGTCCGCCACGCTTGGTCACCCTCATGGTGACCCATCTCAGAGGTGCTGTCACACGCCATGAACGGCTCGTATGGAGCTCTCCGATCTGGCCCTCTAGGATATCCACTGCCATCTCAAGTTCACGAATACGGCTACGCGCCTCCTCAAGCGCCCGCAAACGATGGGACAGATCCAGTTGCAGCTCCTTGACCCTGCGTGCGTCGGTAGCACTGGTGGTCTCCGAGCTATTGACACGCTGAACCAGGGAAACAACTCTTGCCTGCAGTTCGTCGATGGTTGACTGCTGCTGCGTCTTGACGCGCTCCATCTCCGACATGCTGACCTGCATGCCATCGCGCTCCTCGACCACACGACTTAGGTCAGCAGCAAGCAATTCCGACAGTTCACGAACCCGTTGACGCTCTTCCAGCTCGGACTCGAGCACCGAAATCTGCGAGACTAGCCTTGCGTTCTCGGCCTCCCGATCCGCCATGCCCTTGTTAAGCTGTTTCTCCCTGTCCTCGGCTTCGGCAGTGCGCTTTTCCAGATCTTTTGCCCACTCCTGCAGTTCGCTACTCACCTTTTCCAGATCGCGGTAGCGGTTATCGGCCGTCTCTGCTTCCAGCTGAAGGGTTGCAAGCTTGTCCTGGGCCTGCTGAGCACCTACTTGCAGGCGCTCAATCAAGGATGCGCGTGCCGCAAGCTCAACACGGTCATGCTCGTTCTGCGTATAGAGCGCCCCAAGGCGTGTGTTGTAGCTCAGCAGCGCCTGTTGCATGTGGCTGTAAAGCGAAGTCCACTCTGGCGCATGTAGCGCGACGGATTCGGAACGCGCTAGACACTCCTGGAGCTCTGCAAACGTCCAGCGCGCTTGATCACTTCCGAATGCCTGGATGAATGCATTGCGATAACGCGGCGGAAGCGTCATGAAGTCCAGCGCCGGCTCCCGACCGGGATTGGCCGGAACAATGCGACGCTGCAGGATTTCCTTGACTGTGATTAGGAAAGACAACAACAGATCGCCCAGCCAGGAGCAGTCGGTGGCTTCGGCAGAAATGGCGCCATAGTCGATCAGAACGGCCTTGCCGTCCTGCGTAATCAGAACATTCCAGCAACGCACGTCATTGTGATAGAGACCTACACGTTCGAGCATTACCAATTGCTCAAGCAATTCAGAAACTACTTTATCCGGATCATAGGGCGAGCCGTCGTCGATCAACTCCGAAAGCAGGCGTCCGTCGTCCATCTCCCTGACGAGGAACAAATCCGATGCATCGTCCAAGGCAGCAATCAGCTTTGGTACGGGATACGATGCAGGAGGATTTCTGAGAAACTCGACCTCGTTATTGAACTCCTGCCAATTGATTTCCGCGCGACCACCGATGCCCATCGTCATCTTCTTGACGAACACATTGTCGCCGAAATAATAGCGCCTGCTGTACTGATGCGTTCCTCGTCCATAGGCATGCGCCTCGCCCGACCAGGAACTGAACCTGCCGACAGCCTCACCCACGTACCAGAACTTGCTGCTGGCGAAGTACAGCGGCCTGGAAATCGAAGACAGATGGGTCGCCTGCCTCGACAACAATCTGGTGAAAGCATAATCGGTCAACAACTCCGCCGGGTCGTGCGGCAGAGAGGGCCCCCAGTACAGCGGCTCCTCCCGCAATGCCAGCTCGAAGATTCCAGCGTCCGTGACTTCGGAGAGCTTGCGGCATAATCCGGTCACTCGCGCAATTCCCTGGGAATGCACCAGATGATGGAAGACACTCAGCCCCAGGACAAAGTCGTACTGATCTGGATCAAGCCGCGCGATCACGTCTTCCACGGTGCCGTGCTCGAAAGACGCAGCGAACATCGGGTGCTCCTGGGCCAACGCCTGGCACACATCGACATTGAGATCCAGAAAATCCACACCGTGGACCTGATGTCCGTCCGCCGCAAGGCTGAGGGAAAAAAATCCCTGGGCGCAGCCCAGATCCAGCACCCGCAGCGGGCGACCAAGCTCTCCCTGGAGACGTTGCGCACATTCGCGAATCAGCACGAACCTGTCTTCGCAGCCGCGCGAACTTCCCTCCGAAAGCTCGGGGTGTCCGAAAATGGGCTGATATTTCTCAGGCAGAGCGGCCACGCGCGCGCCAATATGCATTGTTTCAGTCATGACTGATGTTCTCTGATGTGATGGTAGATCCTGACGCCGTCATGACAACGCTTCTACGATTTCGAAATCGGCCTTGAGGTCCATCATCCCCCAGAATTGCATCCCTCTTGCGACGTTCAGCACGATGGCGTCGTAACGACGATCCAGCGGCGTCAATTCCACAAGCGGGTCACCACTGGAAATGCCGAGCGAGACCAGATAGTTCGCTTCATTGAGGTCGAGAGGCATGCTGAACTTGCAGACGATTACCTGCCCCGCTTTTACCGAAATCCCTGCCCGCCCTCCACTGGAAAGGAAGGAGTTGGTGCCATAGAGGAATAGACCCTCGAGGGTTTTAATCAAAAACCCGGGCACTACACTGTCAAAATCCTGATCGAAGGCGATCTTGACGTAAAATACCGTCCTGGTACCGCTCTCTACGCGAGCAGGAAATTCCTCGCCGCCGCTGACAACGACATAATCGAGAATTCGTGCTCCGCCCTGCCCCCAACGGTGCTCGCCCGTATTGTAGTAAGGACGCGTATGAAAGATATCCTCATTCCCAGCCTGCATCTGGCCTGGTGCATCATCGGCCTGTGCCTGAAGCGCTGCAGGCTTCTTGCCGAACAACTCGTCCAGATAAAGGTTCGAGACCTCACGCGAGGGGCCATCGGCATGCACGCTACCGTCCTTGATCAAAATGGCACGATCGCAGTGTTTGACAACATCTCCGACCGCGTGACTGACCAGGATGAGCGTCATACCCTCGTCCTTGTAAGACTGGATGCGCTTGAAGCACTTCGCCTGGAAATACGCATCGCCCACCGACAATGCTTCGTCGACGATGAGCACATCGGGCCGAAATGCGGTGGCCACCGCAAACGCGACGCGCACCTGCATGCCGCTTGAGTAGGTGCGTACCGGCTCATCGAAATACTCTCCGATCTCGGCAAACTCCTGTATCTCGGGCAACACCTTGTCGATTTGTTCCAATGTGTAACCCATGAGCCCGGCAGAATGTCTGGCATTCTCCCGGCCACTCAGGTCCGGATTGAAACCCATGCCGAGCTCGAGAATCGCGGCGATACGGCCATGCCGGATGATGCGTCCTTCGGTCGGTTGCGACGTGCCGGTGATCAGCTTGAGCAATGTGCTCTTTCCGGCGCCATTGCGCCCCATGATCCCGATTGACTCACCCGGAGCGACTGAAAACCCGACATTCCGCAGAACCCAGTGCTCCTCTCGCGGCTTGACCTTCAACCCGAACCAGTTGGCAGCGCGTAGCCACTCACTACCCCAGACACGGTAGGACTTCCCAAGCCCCTCAACCATCAACACAGGGCTCATAGGGCATCCACCATTTCGGCACTCGCGCGGCGAAAAACGACCAAGGACAGGACACATAGGACGAGGGTCGCCAGCATGAGCGGGACAAGCTCGATCCACGCCGGGGAACGTCCGTAAAGAAGTACCCCCTGATAAGCGCTGACAAGCGGGAACAGGGGATTGAGCTTGAAGAGTTCCTGGGTCTGCGCGGGAAGGATATCGATGGTGTAAACGATAGGCGTCACCCAGAACATTGCCTGCAGAACGACCGGCACAACCTGCCCGATGTCACGCACGAAGACATTGAAGACGCCGAGCAGCAATCCAATCGACATCGCGAAAGCCAACGTCAGCAGCATCAGCAGCGGCAGCCAGGCTGCCTGCGCGCCCAAAGTGTGCCCCAGGATAGCGAACACGATGATGATTGCCAGGAACAGCAACAGGTTGTTCACCATAACGGTGCCGCCGGCAATGAGTGGGAGACATATCCGCGGGAAGGCCTGCTTCTTCATCAAATTGCCGTTATCCACGAACAATGAAACACACTTGCCAATGCATTCGGCAAACAGGGTCCAGCAAAGCGTTCCCGCCATCAGATACAGTGCGTAAGCAAACTTGTTATTGACCCCTGGCAGCTTTGCGGCCAGCACCTCGGAAAGAATCGTTGCAAAGATCAGCACCTGCATGAGCGGGTGGATGATCATCCACAATGCACCGAGTTTGCTGCGCAGGAAGCGCAGACGCAGGTCATTCCTGATCGACGACAGGATGAAGTATCGGAAGGCCCATACGGACCGGATCATATCCAACGTTGCTACCTCTGAAAGTTTTCACTACTTTGGTGAAGCGGGGTAACCAGATCGCTACATCACAGGATCGAAAAAAGTCACCGTCAGTGCGTTGACGCGACCACGTTCGCAGCCCTTGCCAGCAGATGCTCCGCTACGCTTCGGGGAGCAAGCCTTGTGCAGATATCGGCCCTGGCTGCTTCGCCCAGCCGCCGCGCCTGTGACGGGTCGTCCGCAAGCCGACGCATGGCAGCTGCGGCAGATGCGATGCGCGGCTCTGCCCAGCGCGCGCCATCCGACTCCGGATATCGGCCCGCAACCGGCACCAGGTCGTAATCTACGAGGCAGGAGTTGCTGTCCGTCATGAACTCCATATTGCCCGACCAGCCCGTTGCAATGACCGGCTTGCCGAGTGACATGCACTCGGCAAGCCCCAACCCGAAGCCTTCGGCCCGATGCAGCGATACGTACACGTCACAGCATCGCTGCAGTGCGCGCACATGCATCCTGTCGATCACCTCGTCCCGCAGCAGGATCCGCTTGTCTGCCGCGACCAGGCTCAGGAGTTCTGCCATCTGTTCGGGGTACATATGCCCATTGCTTGACTTCACGACCAGACGCACGTCGTTGCGGCCTTCGGGAAACGCATGCCTGAATGCACTGACCACAGCCTGTGGATTTTTCCTGGCCACGAAAGAGTGGAAATCAAAAGTGAAAAGAAAAACGAAGGTTTCCGGATCCAGCCCGAAGTCCTGTCGCTGCAAGCCGCTATCACGCTGGTCAGAGAGCGGCAGCGGGAGTCGCATGATCGGTTTGCCGGTCACGCTGCGGAATGCATCCTCTATGAAACGTGAGGCCACCATGATCTCGTCCACCAGTGCAATGGCACTCAGCCAACTTGGCGGAATCACTTCAAGTTCCCAGAACCAGCATGCAATGACGTAATGTCCTTCCATGCGGGCCCGGCCGATCTTCTCGAACGCGGCGTCGAGGTAGTCGGGATTAACGAAGACGACGGTGACCTGGTGCGGCATGCGCTGGTCGATGAGACCATCCAGGCTCCGGTCGTCCCAGGAGTGCGGAAGCCCCATGTCCAGGTCATACAACGACACGGGCACGCCAGCGCTGATCAGCGCACGCGCATACATCCTTGCACTCTCCGCCAGCCCGAATTCGCCACGGAGATAGCCAACAATGTTGATTCCCACCGATGGAATCTCGGTGACGGAGAAATCAGCGTTCATCGGCAAGGGAGCGTCAGCGCCTTTTGAGTCCAGCTTCCAGGCATCCGTGCGCTGGAACCGCGTTTGAACCAAAGAGCGGGCGGATAGTGTGGAAGAAACGCGGTCACGCCAATTCTGCGGAAAAACGCGATAGATCCGCTGCAACCAGGACTGTTGGCGTACCCACGACTGCAGGCGAAGGCCGGCCAGCCCGCTCCGCCAGTAAGCGAAGAAGTCCTTTCGTTGCGGCGACGCAGTCATGGAGAACGGAATGCCTCGAGGGCCCGCTCCAGATCACTCCGCAAATCCCCCACATCCTCAACCCCCACGCTCAGCCTTACCAGTGCATCGCTGATACCAAGCTGGTCACGGCGGGCCACGGGGATGGAGGCGTGGGTCATGACGGCGGGATGGTTGACCAAGCTTTCCACGCCGCCCAGCGATTCGGCCAGGGTGAACAGTTCGGTCTTCTCGCAAAAACGCTTGGCCGCGTCGAAGCCGCCCTTGAGGACGATCGAGACGATGCCGCCGAAGCCGGACATCTGGCGCTGGGCCAGTGCGTGCTGCGGGTGCGAAGGCAGGCCGGGGTAGATCACCTTCTCGATCGCGGGATGCGTCTCCAGCCACTGCGCCAGCGCCAGAGCGTTTTCGCAATGGGCGCGCATGCGCAGCGGCAACGTCTTCAATCCGCGTAACGCGAGGAAGCTGTCGAACGGGCCCTGGACGCCGCCGATGGAGTTCTGCAGGAAGGCCATCTGCTCGGCAAGTTCGGTGTTGTCGCCGACCACGGCGATGCCGCCGACCATGTCCGAGTGACCGTTGAGGTACTTGGTGGCCGAGTGCACGACGATGTCGGCGCCCAGGCTGAGCGGGCGTTGCAGCATCGGCGAGGCGAAGGTGTTGTCGACCACGATCACCAGGCCGTGCTTGCGCGCGATCGCGGCAATGGCGGCGATGTCGACCAGCTTGAGCATCGGGTTGGTCGGGGTTTCGATCCACACCATCTTGGTGTCGGGGCGGATCGCGGCTTCGAATGCGGCTGCGTCGGTCAGATCGACGAAGCTGAAATCCAGGCCGGCGGTGCGGCGGCGCACGCGCTCGAACAGGCGGAAGGTGCCGCCGTACAGGTCGTCCATCGCCACCACGTGGCTGCCGGCATCCAGCAGTTCCATCACCGTGGAGGTGGCGGCCATGCCGGAGGCGAACGCGAATGCACGCGTGCCCCCTTCCAGCGATGCAACACAGCGCTCATAGGCAAAGCGCGTGGGGTTGTGGGTGCGCGAGTACTCGAAACCCTGATGCTCGCCCGGGCTGGACTGCGCATAGGTGGACGTCGCATAGATCGGCGGCATCACCGCCCCGGTACTGGGATCCGGCGACTGCCCTCCATGGATCGCCAGCGTCGCGAGCGACAGTGCGCGCTCGCCATCATGGCTATTGGTGGTGCGATTGGACATGGAGGTTCCCGGAAAAAGTGGCGGATTGTAGCAAGCAGGTCTGAATGGCCGGTGCCGCGCGTCTCATCCGGGCGCGCGGCGCTGGCTGATCACTGCATGCGATCACTGCACGCGGCGGCGCAGGTAGTTGAGCAGGTCGATACGGGTGATCAGGCCCAGAAACTGCTTGCCGTCCATGACGATGGCAACCTGCCCGCGGTCGAACACCGGCAGCAGCGCTTCGATCGGCGACGCGACATCCAGGCGATCAAGCTTGCTGACCATGGCGGTGGAAATCGGGTCGCGGAAGCGCGCCTCGTCGCCATATACATGCAGCAGCACGTCGCTCTCGTCGACGATGCCGACCAGCTCGCCGTCGTCGATCACCGGCAACTGCGAGACGTCGTACAGCTTCATGCGCTGGTACGCGGTGGTCAGCAGGTCCTTCGGGCCGACCACGACGGTGTCGCGCTTGTTGTACGGGCGCAGGATCAGGTCGCGCAGGTCGCCGTGCTGCGGGCGCTCCAAAAAGCCGTTGTCCAGCATCCAGTAGTCGTTGTACATCTTCGACAGGTACTTGTTGCCGGTATCGCACACGAACACCAGCACGCGCTTGGGCGTGGTCTGCTCGCGGCAATACTTCAGCGCTGCGGCCAGCAGGGTGCCAGTGGACGAGCCGCCGAGGATGCCCTCCTTGGCCAGCAGCTCGCGCGCGGTGTGGAAGCTCTCCGCGTCGCTGATCGAATAGGCCTTCTTGACGCGCGTGAAGTCGGAGATATCCGGCAGGAAGTCCTCGCCGATGCCTTCGACCAGCCAGCTGCCGGACTTTTCGCTGACCGTGCCTTCTTCGATGTACTGGGTCAGGATCGAGCCGACCGGGTCGGCCAGCACCAGTTCGGTGTGCGGCGAGGCGCTGGCGAACGCGCGCGACAGGCCGGTCATGGTGCCGGAGCTGCCGCAGCCGAACACGATCGCGTCCAGCTGGCCGTCCATCTGCGCCAGGATTTCCGGGCCGGTGCCGAATTCGTGCGCGGCCGGGTTGTCCGGATTGCCGAACTGGTTGATGAAGTAAGCGCCCGGGGTCTCGGCGGCGATCTTGGCGGCCAGGTCCTGGTAATACTCCGGGTGGCCCTTGGCCACGTCCGAGCGGGTCAGCACCACGTTGGCGCCCATGGCCTTGAGATTGAAGATCTTCTCGCGGCTCATCTTGTCCGGCACCACCAGGATCAGCTGGTAGCCCTTCTGCTGCGCCACCAGGGCCAGACCCAGGCCGGTATTGCCGGCGGTGCCTTCCACCAGGGTGGCGCCGGGCTTCAGGTCGCCGCGCTGCTCAGCTGCCTCGATCATCGACAGGCCGATGCGGTCCTTGATCGATCCGCCGGGATTGTTCGCCTCCAGCTTGAGGAACAGCTCGCAGACGCCGGTGTCCAGGCGCTGGGCCTTGACGATCGGCGTGTTGCCAATCAGTTCGAGTACGGAGGAATGAATCGCCATCGGGATATCGTCGCTGCGCCGCGCGGGCTAGACCGGTCATTATCCGACGAACCGGCGGGGAATGCTCATTCAGGCGTGAAGCGATTGCGCGCCCCGATGAACAAGCGTGCCCAACCGCCCTTGGCAACATGCAACGACCGGTGCTGGCCAAATAAAGACGCGGACGGTGGCAAGCCGACGAGGAGGCCGCCACCGCCCGCGACGGTGAACTTGTTCTAGCGGTGGGGAAGGATCAGTGCGTGAGCTGGTCGTACATCCGGGTGAGCTTTTCTTTGGCCTGCAACTTCTCGCGTTTCATCTGGCCCAAGGTCACGTCGTCGATGGGGAGCACCCCAAGTTCGGCATCCATGCATTTCTTGTTCAAGAGCTTGTGGCGTTGGTACAGCTGCTTGAACTCGGGATCGGACTTGATCAATGCGTCGATTTCGGTCTGCGGTTGCCCTTCGAACATGGCGTTGCCTCCTTCACTTAAAACAAGAACGCCCCGGCCGCGGGCGGCACGGGGCGCTGCTTGGGGATGGAAGACCCACGAGTCACGGTGGCAAAGGGGACAACGGCACACGCGCTGGCGAGACCACCTGCTCTTCCACCACGTTGCGTCGCTGCGTGCCCTTGCGTCACTGGCCCGGCCCTCCGTACTTTCCAGGCAGCGGAGTTGCTGCCTGGAAGTACGACCCTACGCCGGTCGCGCAGGGGGTTCAAGGCCGAAAGGGCCGCTCCGCCGCTTCTTGGCGTCAATCAGTGACTGCGGTTCAACCGGGCGTCATGCCGGAGTTAAAAGACCTTAACTTCCAACCACTTGCCATCAGGGCGCGACAACGACCTCGGCCGCCCGCGTCTTGCTGGCGGCACCCTTGGCGCCGGTGACCTGCAACCGCGACGCAGCCACCCCGCCGGCCACCAACGCATCGCGTACCGCCTCGGCACGCTTCTTGGCCGTGGCCGCGTCGTTGTCGAAGCCAACGATGCTGACCCGGCCCTTCTTGCCGATGTTCAGGTATTCGGCCAGGGCCTTGGCCTGCCCGGCCGCATCGCCGGACAACGCCGTCTTGCCACCGAAGGCACCGCTACCCAGGGAAAACACTTCGCCGCGGCTATCGAACTTGGCAGCCGGCAACTTGGCCCCGGCCACCAGTTCGGCCTCCTCGTGCGCCAGCTGCACGGCCTTCTGCTGGGCGGCATTGAGCTTGGCGGTCTGCTTGCCGGCCACGCTAGTGAGGGCCAGCTCGGCATCCTGCCGGGCCAGGGTCTCCTGTTCGGCGGCCTGACGCATGCGCTCGGCCTCTTCGGCCTGGATCTGCGCCTGCACGCGCAGGCGCTCGGCCTCCTGGCGCGCGCGCGAGGCATCGCGGCGGCTGGCTTCGATCAGCAGGTCGTTGCGGGTGCCTTCCAGCCGATCCAGCTCGCGCCGCGCCAATGCGGTGCGGGCGGTGAGCTCGGCAATTTCGACCCGGCGGTCGGCCAGGAACACCAGCTCGTCGCGGTCGCGGCGCTTGGCCTCGGCCAGTGCGGCCACGCTTTGCTGGGCCTGCAGCCGCTCGAAGCGGGCCAAGTCATTGGTCTGCGGGTCGTTCTGCAGCGCCGCCAGGCGCCGGTCGAGCGCGTCGGCCTGCGGGTCGTCCTTGGCCGCCATCGCCAGCGGCGGCAAGCTGGCCAGGCTCAATACACCGATGTAGAGCAGTGGGCGCACTTTCATCGGCCACCTTCCCCGGTGTTGAGGCTGTTCTGCAACTGCGCCACTTCCCGCTTGCGCTGTTCCAGCTGGGCGGTGACCACCGCCTCCTCGCTGCGGGCCTTGGCCAGATCGGCGTCAGCCGCTGCGCGCAAGGCGATCTGCGGCACCTGCTTGCGCTGGCGCTTGTCCAGTTGCGCCTGCTGGGCCTGCATCAATTCCTGGCGGGCCAGGTTGACCAGATCCGGGGCGTATTGGTCGGCATCGGCCTGGGTGGCGCGTTGCACCGCCTGTTCGGCGGCGGTGAGCTCCGGTGCCACCTGGGCGGCGGCCGGAGAGGAAAAAACCATGAAACAGGCGATGCCATACAGGGATCGCCGCAAGTATGCGAAGCTAGCCGTCATTAGGGGAGCCGTAGCGAGAAGTCTCGAGCACGGCCATTGTCGGAAGCCTGCGGCGGACTTGCAACGAGACGCTGCTGTTTGTTGGGGAACCATTGCGCATGGATATCGGCTACTTCCTGAAGCTGATGACCGAAAAGAATGCCTCGGACATGTTCTTGACCACCGGCGCGCCGGTGTACATCAAGATCGAAGGCAAGCTCTACCCGCTCGGCAATACGGGGTTGCCGCCGGGAATGGTCAAGAAAATCGCCTATTCCTTGATGGACGAAGGCCAGGTGCCGCAGTTCGAGCGCGAGCTCGAGCTCAACATGGCCATCGCCCTGCCCGACGCGGGCCGCTTCCGCGTCAACGTGTTCAAGCAGCGCGGCGAAGTGGGCATGGTGATCCGCGCCATCCGCAGCCGCATCCCGAGCATCGAAGAGCTCAACCTGCCGCAGGTGCTCAAGGACGTCATCATGACCCCGCGCGGGCTGGTGCTGGTGGTGGGGTCCACCGGCTCGGGCAAGTCGACCTCGCTGGCCTCGATGATCGACCACCGCAACAGCACCACCACCGGGCACATCCTCACCATCGAGGACCCGATCGAGTATCTGCACAAGCACAAGATGTCGATCGTGAACCAGCGCGAGGTGGGCCTGGACACACACGCCTTCCAGAGCGCGCTGAAGAACGCGATGCGCGAGGCGCCGGACGTGATCCTGATCGGCGAGATCCTGGACGCCGAGACCATGGAGGCGGCCATCGCGTTCGCCGAAACCGGCCACCTGTGCTTGGCAACGCTGCACTCCAACAATGCCGACCAGACCATCGAGCGCATCCTCAATTTCTTCCCCGAGAGCGCGCACAAGAACGTGCTGATGAATCTGGCGCTGAATCTGCGCGCGGTGGTGTCGCTGCGCCTGGTCAAGGGCGTGGACGGACGCCGCCGGCCGGCGACCGAGGTACTGCTCAACACGCCGATGATCCGCGACTTGCTGCGGCGCGGGCAGGTGCACGAGGTCAAGCAGGCGATGGAAGAGTCGCTGGAAGAAGGCATGCAGACCTTCGACCAATGCCTGTTCCGGATGGTCAAGACCGGTGAGATCGAGCAGGAAGAGGCGCTGCGCGCGGCCGATTCACGCGATGGCCTGGCGCTGAAATTCCGCCTGTCGGAAGGGGGCTCGGGCGAGCACGATCCTTACGCGGATTACGAAGCGGCGGCTTCGCCGAAGATCAGTCACGGGTTCATCTGATCAGTCTGGCGGCGATGGCCGGTCATTGCAGCGCTCGGGTTGCCGGCTCCTGAACTGTCAGGGCGGACGCTGCGACGAGCTCCTCGTTCGCGATGCCGATGCGACAGGCGCCCTCATCCGGCGCTGCGCGCCACCTTCTCCCGCATGCGGGAGAAGGGACAACAGTGAGGTGCCTTGGCGCTGGCGCTTTGAAACGTACGGTTTTGCGTCGCAACTTCATCCAGCATCGCAACGGCCCGGTTCGAATCAGACGCCCGGCCTGCCCTTCTCCCGTGCCGCGGGAGAAGGGACACCAGTGAGCGTGCGGTGCCTTGGGGCTTGCGCTTTGAACCGTACAGCTTTGCGTCGCAACATCAACCAGCATCGCAACGGCCCGGATCTGGCCAGACGCCCGGCTTTCCCTTCTCCCGTCCCACGGGAGAAGGTGCCCGAAGGGCGGATGAGGGCCTCGATGCGCAGCCCTCACGCCACCGCATCCACCTGCATCTCCGGTCGTGCCGCGTCGAAGGCCGGTAACGCCAGGCAGGCCTGTTCGATGCGCTGCAGGGTGGGATACGGGCCCAGATCGACCTCGAACCGGTGCGCGTTGTAGAGCTGCGGGATCAATACCCCATCGGCCAGGCCTGGCACATCGCCATGACAGAAGCGGCCAGTGAGCGGGTCGCGTGCCAGCTGCTGTTCCAGTGCGGCAAAGCCGCGCTCCATCCAGTGCCGCGTCCAGTGCTGGCGCTGCGCTGCATCCAGCGCGAACTCGCGCTCCAGCAACTGCATGACGCGCAGGTTGTTGAGCGGATGCACATCGCAGGCAATGACCTGCGCCAGCGCACGCACGCGGGCGCGCTCGGCAGGCGCTGCCGGGAGCAGACGAGGCGTCTCGGGGAAGGCATCTTCCAGATACTCCAGGATCGCCAGCGATTGCGCGATCACCAACGGGCCATGCCGCAGGGTGGGTACCAGTTCCTGCGGATTGAGCTGCGCATAGGCCGGCGCATGCTGTTCGCCACCGCCGCGCACCAGATGCACCGGATGCGCACGATAGTCCAACGCCTTCAGGTGCAGACCGATGCGCACGCGATAGGCAGCACTGGAGCGCCAGTACGAAAACAGCTCCAGCGGCATGCTCATGCGCGGCAGCCGGTGGCGACATCACGCGACGCGGCAACGCAGCTCACGGCAGCGGCTGCCGTTCGACGCGCTGCTCGATCGCCCCGAAGATGCTGGCGCCGTCGGCCGCGAACATCTCGATCCGCACCACGTCGCCGAAGGCCATGAACGGCGTGCTGGGCTTGCCGTCGCGCAGGGTCTCGACCACGCGCTGTTCGGCAAAACACGAGGCACCCAGGCTGGTGTCCTGGTTGGCAATCGTGCCCGAGCCGACGATCGTGCCGGCCGACAATGGGCGGGTCTTGGCGGCATGGGCGATCAGCTGGGCGAAGTCGAACTGCATGTCGTTGCCGGCTTCCGGCGCACCGAACCAGGTGCCGTTGACGTGGGTCACCAACGGCAGATGCACCTTGCTGTCGCGCCAGGCATCGCCCAGCTCGTCCGGGGTCACGAAGACCGGCGACAGCGCCGAGCGCGGCTTGGATTGCACAAAACCGAAGCCCTTGGCGAGCTCGGCCGGGATCAGGTTGCGCAGCGAGACATCGTTGACCAGGCCGACCAACTGTATGTGCCCAGCTGCCTGCTCGGACGAAGCGCCCATCGGCACGTCATCGGTGATGACCACCAGCTCGGCTTCCAGGTCGATGCCGTGCTCTTCGCTGATCACCTTGATGGCATCGCGCGGGCCGTAGAAGCCGGCGCTGGTGGCCTGGTACATCAACGGGTCGGTGTAGAAGCTCTCCGGCACCTCGGCGTTGCGCGCGCGGCGTACGCGCTCCACGTGTGGCAGGTAGGCACTGCCGTCGACGAACTCGTAGGCGCGCGGCAGCGGCGCGGCCAGGGCCTGCATATCCAGATCGAACACGCCGTCGGCGCTGCCGTCATTGAGCGAGGCCGACAAGGCATTCAGCCGCGGCGCGACATTGCTCCAGTCCTCCAGCGCGCGCTGCAGGGTCGGCGCGATGCCGGTGGCGCGGACTGCCTTGCCAAGGTCGCGGGAGACCACGATCAGGCTGCCGTCGCGGCCGCCTTCCTTCAGGGAACCTAGCTTCATGACCTTCCTGCTGCAGTGACGGATCGGCCGATTGTACGACCTGCCGCGGCATCCGTTACACCTGAAACAACTGAGCCGCAGCACAACCGCACTACGTGAATTTTGTGCAGCGCGCCAAACCCGCGTACACTTGCCGAGTCTGCATGCGGCCGTCCGTTTCCCTTTGGGACCGCCGGCGAGGCCAGGATCGATCGATCCGCTCGCCCGCCCCACCCGACGCCTTTCGTGGTGCCGACAAACCCATCGCTCTTTGATCGGGTTGTTCCACCATCTCGCAGCGCGGTTCACGGGAACGCTCCGAGCCTCACCTTTTTGCATCTGCAATGCGTCTGCGCTCCGGGCTGTGCCTGGCGGCGACGCTTTACTTGGAGCTTCCTGATGTCTTTTGAATCCCTGGGCCTTGCGCCCTTCCTGCTGCGCGCGTTGGCCGAGCAGGGCTATGAAACCCCTACCCCGATCCAGCAGCAGGCGATCCCGCTGGTGCTGGAAGGCCACGACCTGCTGGCCGGCGCACAGACCGGCACCGGCAAGACCGCCGCGTTCGGCCTGCCGCTGCTGCAGCACCTGGGCACCTCGCCGCAGCCGGTCAACGGCCCGCGCAAGCCGCGCGCGCTGATCCTGACCCCCACCCGCGAGCTGGCCACCCAGGTGCATGACAGCCTGCGCGGCTATAGCAAGTACCTGCGCATTCCCAGCGCGGTGATCTACGGCGGCGTGGGCATGGGCAACCAGCTCGACGCGCTGCGCCGTGGCGTGGACCTGCTGATCGCCTGCCCGGGCCGCCTGATCGACCATATCGAGCGTCGCAGCGTGGACCTGTCCGGCATCGAAGTGCTGATCCTGGACGAAGCCGACCGCATGCTCGACATGGGCTTTTTGCCGTCGATCAAGCGCATCCTGACCAAGCTGCCGCGCCAGAACCGCCAGACCCTGCTGTTCTCGGCCACCTTCGAAGAGAACATCAAGCAGCTGGCGCTGGAGTTCATGCGCAACCCGATGCAGATCCAGGTCACCCCGAGCAACACCGTGGCCGAGAGCATCACCCACCGCGTACACCCGGTCGATGGCGCGCGCAAGCGTGACCTGCTGCTGCACCTGCTGGCGCAGGACAGCCGCGAGCAGACCCTGGTGTTCGCGCGCACCAAGCATGGCAGCGACAAGCTGGCGCTGTTCCTGGAGAAGTCCGGCATCAAGACCGCGGCGATCCACGGCAACAAGAGCCAGGGCCAGCGCATGCGTGCACTGAGCGACTTCAAGGCCGGCCGCGTCACCGTACTGGTGGCCACCGACATCGCCGCGCGCGGTATCGATATCGACCAGCTGCCGAAGGTCATCAACTACGACCTGCCGATGGTGGCCGAGGACTACGTGCACCGCATCGGCCGCACCGGCCGTAACGGCTCCACCGGCGAGGCGATTTCGCTGGTGGCGCAGGACGAAGCCAAGCTGCTGCGCCAGATCGTGCGCATGCTGGGCCGCGATGTCGAAATCCGCGACGTGCCGGGCTACGAGCCGCAGACCCCGATCCGCTGGGGCAACAGCGCGCCGGGCCGTGCCGAACAGCCGGGCGGCGACCGCGCACCACGCAAGAGCCACGCGCGTCGTCCGCATGGCGATGCCCCGCGCCAGGCGCACGCGCATGCCGGCCCGAAGAAGCCGGGTGGCCAGCGCAGCAGCGGGCCGCGTCAGGCCAATGCCGGTGCGGGCGCCGGCCGTCGCGATGGTGGCCGTGGCGGCCAGCGTCCGAGCGGCACCCGCTGATTCCTGCGCGCCAGTGTGACCGACGCTTAGGTTGGCGTTGAATTGAAAAAGCCGCCCTTTCCGGGCGGCTTTTTTGTGGGCGCGGTGCAGAGGATGCGCTGTAGCGAACCGGCTGCGCGCAACAGGCATCAGGCAAGACCGGCAGCTGCGGCGGCATCGCTGAGGCCGCGTACTGCCAGTTTTGCCGTGCAGCGCTCTGCTAGCCCTCGATCAACGCGGTATTGCGATCGATGGCCTCGCGATACCGATCCAGCACCGCTGCGGTCTGCACGATGTAGTTGCGCAGATCGTCCCAGCGCCGGTCTTCCAGCGCTTCGCGGATACCTGGCAAGGTCTTGACCTCGTAGCCGGTGGCCAGGCCCGGTGCGTAGATCAGGTTGCGGTACCACGGCCGGCCCGGCAAACCGCCCGCGACCAGCAGCGTTTGATCGATGCCTTGCAGCGAGCCATTGAGCTTGCCGCGCACGTTCGCCTCCAGGTTGCCACCACGCGCGGCCAGTGCAGCGTCGTAGCGCTTGGCGCTGGTCTGCAGCCGTAGCCAGGGTCTTACCCGGCACGGGTGTCGCCTCGTCGGCGTGTGCAAGGGGAATCACGGCAAGAGACAGCAGGTAAGGCGTAGGGCGCTTCACGCACGGCATCCATGAACAGGGGGCTGTGCAGTGAGCCATGTGCGTTTTACTAACAAAAATTACATATCTGCATACGGATATGCGCTGCGGTGACGCATACAGACACACGGGCGCGCTGGCCAGCGCGTCGAACCTCGACGCTGCGCTGCATGTGGGGAGTGCAACCAGGCGATCGCCGATTTGGCACCGTGACGCGGCCATATCGCTGCGCGTTGCGCTGGCCGTCGGCTGCAGACGGCCCGGCGCACTTACAATGCCGCGCATGGATATCTTCAAAGTCTTTACGCTCGAGGCCGCGCACCGTCTTCCCAATGTGCCGCCTGGGCACAAATGCGCCCGCCTACACGGGCATTCGTTTCGGGTCGAACTGCACGTCAGCGGCGAACCCGGTGCCGAGACCGGCTGGATCATGGACTTCGGCGACATCAAGGCCGCCTTCCAGCCGATCTACGACCGGCTTGACCACCATTACCTCAACGACATTGAAGGGCTGGAAAACCCCACCAGCGAGCGGCTGGCGATCTGGATCTGGCAGCAGCTCAAGCCGGCGCTGCCGCAGCTGAGCGAGATTGTGGTGCATGAGACCTGTACGTCCGGCTGCCGCTATCGCGGCTAATTAGTTCGCGCAGTCCCGTGTCTAGAGCCGCCGATTGGGCGGCTTCTGTCGTTTCGGATCTTCTCTAACCATTTGATCTAGAAGCGCTTCTGCAGAGAGTTGGCAAATCTTCAGTAAACGTGTTGCATCGCAACAATATCGGCGTATGCTGCAACGCAACAAACGGTCACACGCTTCCCCAAGGGGTTCGCAATGTCGGCGCAGTTCGAAAACAGCTTCACCAGTCAGTTCGCCTCTGCCGCAGCACGTGCCAACCAGTTGGCATTGGACACGCTGGAACAGAACGTTAACGCGACCACCAGCTTCTTCGGTGAGTTTGCGCAGGCACGCGACCTGGGCGCCTACCAGACGCTCTGGCCGAAAGGACTGCAACTGGCCCGCGACAACCTGGAACGCCTGGCTTCGGTCAATCAGGAAGTGGTGGGAATGGGGTTGAAGATGTCCAGCGAGCTTGGGCAATTCGCCAAGCAGCAGTTCGACACCGGCAGCGAGCAAGCCGGCGCAGCAGGCAAGACCCGGCGCAAGTAACCGCCAATAAAATTCAGCGTCTTTGCATGGGTCCCTCCCCCCGTGCAATCCGGCCCGACAGATCCCTCCCTCTGTCGGGCTTTTTTATTGTCCGATCGCTGGGTTTTCGCTGCGCAGGTTTGGCTCGGGGACGCTGCAGGTGCGCAGCTTCTGCGGTGACCCCGCAAGCGTGTTGCTTACAGGAACGCAGTGACCGCGCGAACTGCCGGCGCGTGAAGCGTGCATGCACTATCTGGTCAGCCATAACACGCGCGTTGGGCGCAGACTAACCAGATGCCGACCACGCTGCGTGCCAGCAGGCTCGCGTGCTTGCCGGGTCTGACCTAAGCCGGCAACTGCAGCCCCTGCGCCTGGCTGGCGGCATCGGCACCCGGCCGCCACGGAATCCGTCCCCAGCACGGCATCGCCAGACGCGCGTGCAGCATGCGGATGTTGTCTTCGGTGCGTTCCATCTGCGGATCCACCTCGTTGGCGATCCAGCCGATGCAGTCCAGGCCGTCGGCGGCGATGGCAGCGGCGGTCAGGCGCGCATGGTTGATGCAGCCCAGCCGCACGCCGACCACCAGCACCACCGGCAGCCGCAACGCGCGCACCAGGTCGGCCTGATCCAGATCGGCGCTAAGCGGCGCGGCCCAGCCACCGACGCCTTCCACCACCACGACGTCGGCCTGCGCGCGCAGTTGCGCAAACGCCTGGGTGATCGGGTCCAGCGACAGCGTCACGCCGACATCGGCTGCCGCCAGTTCCGGTGCCAGCGGTGCGGGCAAGGCGTAGGGGTTGAGCGTGGCGTAGTCCGGCTGCGGGTCGCTGGCGGCCTGCAGGGCCAGCGCGTCCTCGTTGCGCCAGCCCTGCGCGGTGCGCTCGCACCCGCTGGCCACCGGCTTCATGCCCACCGCCGTGCGCCCCCGCGCCCGTAAGGCGTGCAGCAACGCGGTGCTGCCCATGGTCTTGCCGATTCCGGTATCGGTGCCGGTGACATAAAACGCCGGATGCTGCATCGGTCAGGTCCTGCGGCCGCGCCGCCATTGCCGTGAGGGCGCGCAGCATAGCGTGCGCATCCGTACTCGACGCTGAGCCGGCAAGCAGTTGCTGCGGCAGGCGGCGCGCCGGCCACGGGCGCCGGGGGGCGCCGGGGGGCGCCGGGGGGCGCCGCGAAGCGCCGCGTTGCACGGCTGCCCTGCGCTAGCGCGCCATGCCGCCGCAGAGCACCGCTGCTAAACTTCGGCCATGTTCGCCACCTCTTCGCTGACCGGCAGCAAGCCGGAACAATATGCCCAGCTAACCGCCCAGGCCCAGGCCCTGGTGCACGGCGAGCCGGACCGGATCGCCAATGCCGCCAATCTGGCTGCGCTGATCTTCAACTCCCTGCCCTCGCTCAACTGGGCCGGATTTTATTTCTACGACGGCCGCGAACTGGTGGTGGGACCGTTCCAGGGTCTTCCGGCATGCGTGCGCATTCCGCTGGACAAGGGCGTGTGCGGCGCAGCGGCCAGCACCCGGCAGAGCCAGCGCATTGCCGACGTGGATGCGTTTCCCGGGCATATCGCCTGCGACTCGGCATCGCGCTCGGAGCTGGTGATTCCGCTGGTCAAGGGCGATGCGTTAATCGGCGTGCTGGATCTGGACAGCCCGGAGCTGGACCGCTTCGATGCGGACGACCAACGCGGCCTGGAAGCGATTGCGCAGGTCTTTGTGGATGCGCTGACGTGACCACCGAACGGCTGCGCAACATCGGCCCCAAGAGCGCGGCATGGCTGCGCCAGGTCGGGCTGCGCACGCAGCAGGACCTGCAAGCCGTCGGTGCGGTGGGCGCATTCGTGAAGGTACGCCGTGCCGGCTTCAAGCCCAGCCTCAATCTGCTGTATTCGCTGGAAGGTGCGCTGTCCGATTGCCACTGGCAGGACGTGCCGGAAGCGCGGCGCCACGCCCTGCTGGCCGAATACGAAGCGGCCAGCGCGCTGTTGCCGGTGCGCGGCCGCGCGGTTGGCGGACCGGTGGAAACCGTGCATTACGCGCGTGCCGACAATGACGACGCGCATGGCGACATGGGCGAAGCAGGCGCAGATACTGCGGACCTGAGCGAAACGCGCGAGGATTAAGTGCCTACGCCGAGGTGTCACCGCAGCATGCGTGGGCGCCAACACTGCGATCCGCAGCAGCGTGCTTGTCGAGCGGGTTATCCTCGAACGCCTGCTTGATGGAAGGTCATCGATGCGTCGCTACATCCTGCAACGTTGGCGCGAGCGATGCGCCTAACGTCTGGCCATGGCTGAGGCCTGGCAGCGGTTGATAGTCGGCGGTGAGGCCAGGTAACGACGACAGCAACGTGACGAGGCGCTGTGCGGCCTGTGGATCTGCACGCGGCCGCACCGGACGATCCGGTTTTGCATTGTTCGCTGGTGATGCGCCCTCACCTGCCATCAGCGTCAGCCGACGCCTGGATGGCTGCGTGCCTGCCGAACCCTCCCGTGCATGGGCGACCACACGCCGTGCCTGCTGCATGACAAGTCCATCGCCCCACCACAGCGATGGATCGACCGCGACGTAGTGCTGGAACAACTGCGGCTGCGTCAGCAACACCTGCAGCACGAACAGCCCGCCATACGAATGGCCCCACAGGGTCTGCCGCTGACGATCCACCGCCACACGCGCTTGCACCTGTGGGCGAATGCGTGTTGCGATTAGCTGCGTGAATGCTGCCGCGCCGCCGGTCCTGCGCTGCGGATTCAGCGGATCGGTTTCCACCCGCCCGTCGCCGTAGCGCGCAGGCGTGTAGTCCAGGCTGCGCCCCATCGCATCGATGCGCAACGCGCTGTCGTCGGCGATGAACACCAGCACCGGCGCATCGCCGTGGGTGGACAGGCTGTCGAGCAGGCGTTCATCCAGTTCCATCAATGCCGCATTGCCATCCAGCAGATACACCACCGGATATCCCGCGGCCGGCGGCGCCGCTTTGGGGGTGGCAATGCGCACGCGGTAGTGGCGTTGGCCATCGGCCGAATCCAGGCGCAATGCGCTGAAGACATACGAGGCACTGGGACGATCGGCAACTGTGCTGCCGATCGTGCGGCTCAGGTCCGGCTGTGCGAATGCCGGCACCGTGCCGACGATCCACATCAGCACACCGGCACACGCAGGCCGCCAGGAATCATGTCGCGTCACTGCATGCTCTCCTTGTCCTGCGCCCACGTTCGCGCGCGGTGCTAAATTGCTGTTAGAAACCAAAACTCAGGCTCGCCCAATACGCGCGACCGGGCTCGTTGTAGGTGGCTGCACCCGCTGCACCGCCGGTGTTATTGGTGCCTTCGCGGAACAGGCGGGTGTCGAACAGATTGTCCACACCGATGCCCACGCTGACCTTACGGGTGATGCGGTAACGTGCACTGACGCCCCATAGATCGTAGGGGTCGCGCGCGTCGGGGGCGATGGCGCCACCGCTGGTGCTCGATTGCGTGGCCGACTCCTGCTTGCCGTAGAAGGTGCCGGTAAGCAGCAACGACAAGGCCTGGGTCGGTTGCCAATCGAGCGTGGTGTTGACCGTGTATTCCGGGATCACCGATAGCGGCTGATCAGTTGCGGTGTTCTTGTTCTCGATCATGTAGGTGACATTGGTATTCCACTTCAACACGCGGCCCTGCTCGCCCAGCAGCGGCAGGGTGAGATTGCCTTCCACCCCTTGCACGATCGCTTCCGATGCATTGGTCCACTGGAACACCTGCCCGCGTCTGTCGACCGTGACGCCGACCGGCACCATCCCGGCGACGATCTTGTCGTCGTAGGCATTATGGAAGTACGTCAGTGAGGCATGGTGACCGGTCTGTGGGGCCCACTCGATACCGACTTCCTTGTTGATGCTGGTCTCCGGATCGAGATCGTCGTTGCCCTGGATATAGCAGCCCGAGCCAAGATTGGGGAACAGCACCGGACAGCCATTGCCGCGCGTGTAATACAGATAATTGGCGTTGGACTGATACAGGTTGGGCGCCTTGAAGGCGCGCGCGATGCCGCCCTTGAGCAACCAGTCTTCGCTGAGCTTGTACTGCACGTTGAGGCTGGGGCTGAGGTTGTTGCCGAACTGGCTGTGGTGATCCAGCCGCACACCCGGCGTCAGCGTCAGCCGCTCGCTGGCGTAGATGTTGTCTTCCAGATACACCGCGCTGAGCGTGGCCTCGCTGCGCGGGCTGCGCGTCCCGTTGGGAAGGCCGGGGAAACCACCGCCGGCACTCACCGTCTGCGACGTCGAATACGCATCGCTGAGGCGGCTCTGGCGGCGCTCGAAGCCGAACGTCAGCACCTGCTCGGCCCAGGCCTGCAGGGGCAGATTGAATTCGCCATCGATATTGAGATTGTCGAGCGTGGCGGTGGAGTCCAGCAGGCCCGCGGCAATGGAGCCTTCCGATCCGCCGGCCAGGCCTTCGTTGAGGCGGGTATTGTCGGTGCCTTCGTACGCGGCGGTGAGGCGGGAGGTGCCGAGCGCCCAGGTGCCGCGATGGGTCAGCGAGGCGGTGCGGCGGATCATGGTGTTGGTTTCGCTGCCGAACAGTGCGCCCAGATCGGCACCGGCCAGGCCATCGGCGCTGACCGCGCGATCGCCGGCATACAGATTGCCCTGGCGGCTGAGGCCGGCATCGAGTTCGATCACCTGGCCTTCGCTCGGATCCCAGCGCAGCAGGCCGTTGATGTCCTTGTTACGCACGCCCTCGCGCCCGGCCGGCGGCACCGCCGCAGTACTGCTGGCGAAGCGGCGATTGAGCTCCAGCGAATCCGGATCGGTCTTGTTGAGGTTTCCATACAGGCGGAAGGAGAAGGTATCGGTCAGCGGTCCGCTGAGCTGGAAGCCGGCACGCTGGCCGCCGCCTTCGGCACTGTGCTGCGGCACCAGGCCGAACATGCTCATCGAGCCGCTCAGATCGCCGGTCGGCTTCTTGGTGATGATGTTGACCACGCCGCCGGAGGCACCGGAGCCATACCGTGCCGCGGCCGGGCCACGCAGCACTTCGATGCGCTCCACCGCTTCGGCCGGCACCCAGTTGGTGTCGCCGCGCGTATTACGCTCGCCGCTGCGGCCCATGCGCACCGCATCGCGCGATCCCACCGGTTTGCCATCGACCAGAATCAGCGTGTTTTCCGGGCCCATGCCGCGCAGATCGATCTGGCGGTTGTTGCCGTACTGGCCGGAGGCGCTGTTGCCGGTGAGGTTGACGCCCGGCATGGTGCGCAGCAACTGCGACAGATCGTTGACCGGTGGCCGCCGTTCGATGTCTTCGGCGGTGATCACGGATGACCCCAAGGCCTGGCGTGCAATCTGCGCGGCGGTGACGTGCACGGTGTCCAGCGACCGCGGCTCAGCGGCAACGTCTTCAGCCGATGCGCTGCAAATGCCGCTGCCACAGCAGAGCGCAATAGCCTGGACCAGCTGACGGTGGGACAACACGGGACGACATGCAGACGCAGACATCCATGACCGGCGTGATGCGGACATTCTCAAACCTCTCGACAGGAGATAGACCTCTGGCGACGGCTTGAGGTGATACGGTGGGGGTAATGCGTCAACAGGCGTAACGACGCGCGGGCGCGCCGATGCAGTCAAGCCTGGCCGCGCATTCTACACAGATGCGATTCATTCTCAAAACGAAACGCCATGCGGGCGTGGCCGTGTACGGGCTGCGCAGCGTGGCGCAGCTCATCCACCACCGATGACGCGCGTGGATCGCGGTGGCGGCACCTGGCAGCTGGCCGGGGCGGCGATCACGCGAAAGACCATCACCTAGGGCGACCTACGCCGCCAGCTCCGGCGATGGTCGTCGCTGCACGACGTGGCGGGCGATGCCTGTTCCTGCGCTGGTCCCGCCGAGCAGACTACGTCAACGCCAGCAGTTCCCGCATGTCATCGACAATGGCCACCGCACCGGAGCCCTGCACGTCGAAGCCGCGCAGATAACCGTAACGCACCATGGCCAGCGGCATATTGGCGGCATTCGCCGCTGCCGCGTCAGTGCCCGAATCGCCGACCATCAAACATTGCTGCGGCGTGTACCGGAACTGCGTGGCCAGGTGCAGCAGCGGCGTCGGGTCGGGCTTGCGCTGCGGCAACGAATCGCCACCAAGCACGCTGCTGAAGGACGCGGCGATGCCCAGATGCTCCAGCAGCGGTGCGATGAATCGCGATGGCTTGTTGGTGCATAGCGCCAGCGTCGCCCCGGCATCGCGCAGGCCGTGCAATGCCTGCGCGACACCCGGGTACAGCTGCGGGTCGTGCAGCAGGCATGCTTCGTAATGCCGCATCATCACCGGCATGACCGTGGCCGCATCGTCCGTGCTGCCGGCTTCGCGCAGTGCAGCGGCCAGGAGCGCCTGCACCCCTTCGCCGATCCAGCCGCGGATGGTGGATTCGCTGAACTGCTCCAGCCCCAGCTCCTGCAAGGTGTCATTGAGGGCTTCGGCGATATTGGGCGCGCTGTCCACCAGGGTGCCGTCCAGATCGAAAATCACCAGCGGATACGCAAACATTCGGATGGCCTCGTGCGGGGAACGCGGCAGTGTATGCAGTGCGGGATTCAGGCCGCGTCACCGCGCGAGCGCAGCCGTTTTACCCGTCTACGCGCGCGGCAACGCCGGCGGGCACGCGCTCACGGCGCCTGCGAGACCTCGCCGAACAACTGCCCCTGCACCGCGCCCTCTTCCACATCGCTGAAACCGCTCAGCCCGACACCGACCAGGCGATAGCGCGTGTCGCCGGGCAACTCCACGCGTCGGGTCAGCGCCAGCGCAATCTGCGCCAACGCCTCGAACGAGGCCGGTGGCTGCTCGGGCGTGTGGGAGCGCGTCAAGATACGAAAATTGGAGGTCTTCAATTTCAGCACCACCGTCCGGCCGATGCGTTCGGTGCGGCGCGTGGCCAGCCAGGTTTTTTCGGCCAGGCGCAGGATGTGCGGGTCCAGCGCATCAAGCGCAAGATCTTCGCTGAAGGTGTCTTCCGAAGAGACCGATTGCACTTCCTGGTCCGGCTCCACCGGGCGCTCATCGATGCCCCGCGCGCGGCGATACAGGCTCTGCCCGAAGCTGCCGAAATGCGCCTGCAATTCTTCCAGCGGGCGCAGGCGTAGATCGGCCACGGTGACGATGCCCAACGCCGCCAGCTTGCCGTCCATCACCTTGCCCACGCCGGGAATGCGATTGACCTTGAGCGGCAGCAGGAACGCGTCCACGCGGCTGGGCGCGATCACGAACTGGCCATCGGGCTTGCGCCAGTCCGAGGCGATCTTGGCCAGGAACTTGTTCGGCGCGATGCCGGCCGATGCGGTGAGCTGGGTTTCTTCACGGATCTGGGTGCGGATCAGCTGCGCGATTTCGGTGGCCAGCTGCAGGCCGGTCTTGGCCTGGGTGACATCCAGATAGGCTTCGTCCAGCGACAGCGGTTCGACCAGATCGGTATGCCGATGGAAGATCTCGCGCACCTGCCGCGACACCGCCTTGTAGCGGGCAAAATCCGGCGGCACGAACACCGCATCCGGACACAGGCGCTCGGCGCGCAGGGCCGGCATCGCCGAGCGGATGCCGAAGGTGCGCGCTTCGTATGAGGCCGCGCACACCACCGAGCGCGCGCCGCGCCAGGCCACCACCACCGGCTTGCCGCGCAGGCCTGGGTCGTCACGTTGCTCCACGGATGCGTAGAACGCATCCATGTCCACGTGCACGATCTTGCGCATCAAGCTGGTTTCTCTATTGCAGGTCTGCATCCATGATAAGCCAGCGCCGTCTCATGCCTTGAGCGGCGATCGCGCACGATGTAAGCGGCAAACGGGCGCGACCGGCCATCGAACACCAGCGATCACGCCTGGAAGGCACAGCTGCAGAGCCAACCATGCGCTCCCCAGAGACGGCATGTCGGCATGCTGCCGTTCCACATGCAATCCGGCCCTGATGAACAGCGCAAACGGCTGGAAACAGCACGCATGCGTACGGATAAAACGTTTGATTGAACCGCGCGGGCTCATGCACCCTTGCCGACCTTGCCTCTCGCTCCTTGCAGGACACGTTCGTCATGACTCGTCAAAGTGCGTACTCGCGCGACCAATTGCTTGCCAGCGCGCGTGGAGAATTGTTTGGGCCCGACAGCGGCAGGCTGCCGAACGATCCGATGCTGATGTTCGACCGCATCACCGAGATCAGCGACACCGGCGGTGCACACGGCAAGGGCGTAATTCGCGCCGAATTGGATATCCGCCCGGACCTGTGGTTCTTCGGCTGCCATTTCATCGGTGACCCGGTGATGCCCGGTTGCCTGGGCCTGGATGCGATGTGGCAGCTCACCGGCTTTTTCCTGACCTGGATCGGCGCGCCCGGCCGCGGCCGCGCCCTGGGCTGTGGGGAGGTCAAGTTCACCGGACAGGTGCTGCCCAGCGCCACCCTGGTGAGCTACGAGATCGATGTCAGCCGCGTGATCAACCGCAAGCTGGTGATGGCGCAGACCGATGCACGCATGCTCGTTGACGGGCGTGAGATCTATACCGCCAAGGATCTGCGCGTGGGCATGTTCACTTCAACGGAGAGCTTCTGATGCGCCGTGTTGTCGTTACCGGAATGGGCATCAATTCGTGTCTGGGCAATGATCTGGACACTGTCTCCACTGCACTGCGCCAAAGCCGCTCCGGCATCACCGCACTGCCCGATCATGCCGATGCCGGTTTGCGCAGCCAGGTGGGGGGCGCGGTCACACTGGACCTGGACGCGTTGATCGACCGCAAGCTCAAGCGCTTCATGGGCGATGCCTCGGCGTACGCCTATCTGGCCATGCGCGATGCGATCGCCGATGCCGGCTTGAGTGCCGAACAGGTCAGCGATCTGCGCACCGGCGTGATCGCCGGCTCCGGCGGCGGCTCCAGCCAGTGGCAGGTGGAAACCGCCGATCTGCTGCGCAACCGTGGCGTGCGCAAGGTCGGCCCGTACATGGTGCCGCGCACGATGTGCTCGGCGGTATCGGCCTCGCTGGCCACCGCGTTCAAGATCCGTGGGCTGAGCTATTCGTTGTCAGCCGCGTGTGCGACCTCGGCGCATTGCATCGGTGCGGCAGCGGATCTGATCCGCCATGGCGCGCAGGACGTGATGTTCGCCGGCGCCGGCGAAGAACTGCACTGGACCATGAGCGTGATGTTCGATGCGATGGGTGCGCTGTCCACCGGCTTCAACGATCGCCCGGCGGTGGCATCGCGCCCGTACGACGCGCAGCGCGACGGCTTCGTCATCAGCAGCGGCGGCGGCATGCTGGTGCTGGAAGACTACGACCACGCCATCGCGCGCGGCGCACGCATCCATGCCGAATTGCTGGGCTACGGCGTGACTTCCGATGGCGCGGACATGGTCGCCCCCAGCGGCGAGGGCGCGGTGCGTTGCATGCACATGGCCATGCAGGGGCTGGATCGCCCCATCGATTACCTCAACACGCACGGCACCTCGACACCGCTGGGCGATGTCACCGAACTGGGCGCAGTGCGCGAGGTGTTCGGCGACAACGTGCCGCCGCTGTCCTCGACCAAGGCGTTGTCCGGCCATTCGCTGGGCTCGGCCAGCGTGCACGAAGCGATCTTCAGCCTGCTGATGTTGCGCGATGGGTTCATGGCCGGCTCGGCGCATATCGAAGAACTGGACCCGCGCGCGGAAGGTTTCCCGATCCTGCGGCAAACCCAGAACGCCAGCTTGAACACGGTGATGTCCAACAGCTTCGGCTTTGGCGGCACCAACGGCACGCTGGTGTTCGGCCGGGTGTAACTACGCGGCGCTGGACGCCGCGCGGAATGGGGAATGGGGAATCGGTGTGCCGGGAGATCGCCCTTGCCACTCCCCGATCCCGATTCCCCATTCCCGGTTCAGCCGGCCATGCCGTTATGCCGCAGCAACGCGTCGATCCGGGGCGCGCGGCCACGGAAGGCGCGGAAGTTGTCGGCCGCGCTGCGGCTGCCGCCACGCGACAACACCTCGTGGCGGAAACGGGCGCCGGTCTCGGCTACCTGCTCGGGCGCTTCCTCGAACGCGGCATAGGCATCGGCGCTGAGCACTTCGGCCCATTTGTAGCTGTAGTAACCGGCCGCAT
>NZ_JSZE01000189.1 GCF_000802365.1 Xanthomonas cannabis pv. cannabis | reverse complement strand
GGTGTATTTACGTGCGTGCAGTGATTTGCGGCCACGTCTTGGCGATGCCGTCAGACGTCCAGGCCAAATGCCGAGTGGGTCAAGGGCGCGGCGCCCTCACCGCTCGCGGAACACGCGGCAAGTACGTCCATGTGGGCTCGGTGGCGGCATCCATGCCGCCACACGGTCCCGCAATCGGTAAGGACACCACGCCAGACAGTTGGCTGGTGGTTTTGTTGAAGAATCAAGACAGCGTGTCGCGGCTTGCCGTTGCTCGTTGAGAACTTTGCCAACCAGCCAACTTGACTGGTCCTTGCCCGCCCACCGTCTCGGGAGCCATGGCGGCACGGATGCCGCCATGAAGCTTACGGGGAGGTACTTGCGCCGTGCCCTGCGGCCGCCGTACTTCCTGCCGCTTCGGCCTGCAACTGCGCGTGCAGAATGCGGCGGATCTCCAGAATCGCTTGCGGCGTTTCCTGCACGCTGTGCCAGGAGGTCACCACCAGTTCGGAGGCGGCGCCATCCAGATGCGCGCTGCGATACGGCACCAACCCGTCGTGGGAGGCGGCCAGCGGCACCTGCGGTTTTTCGCGGCCGACGATGGTGTGGTACTGCACCTGCGGTGAGATCGGCAGATCCACCGTGGCGCGCACGAACGGGTCGGTATCGCGCAGGTTGTCGATGCTGGTCGGCGGCAGCAGGCGGCCCTTGCGCCGGGACTGGCCACCGCTGCCCTCACGTTCGCTGTTGGCAAGGTCCTGCAATACATCGCCAAACCGGTCCAGCAACGCAATCGGCAACCGCACCAGGCGCCCGACGAAGCGCCCCAACCCGCCTTCGGCCAGTGGCGTGCCGCGATGTGGCGCGGCGATAAAAATCGCGCGGTCGATCTGCGGCACCGGCGAAAAATGCAGCAACGGCGACAGCTTCGCGCGCACGCGGGCGCCGCGCTCGCCGTCCAGGCGATAATCCCGCAGCAGCGCGTCCCAGAGCTGTTCGCCGGATGAGGACACCAGCAGCCGTCCGATCACTCCGCCCATGCTGTGCCCGATCAGGACCATGTCGTGCGAGGCGACGGCGCTGCCCGCCGGATCGAAGTGGCGAAGGCTGCGTTCCACCAACGCCTGGATTTCCGCCCGATTGACCGCGATGGGCGCATTGGTCGGGTAGTACACCTGCCAGATCTGGTAACGCTGACGCAGCGTTTCATCGCCCATCACTTCGTTGGCCACGTTGACCCAGGCCTCCGGGCTGCTGGCCAGCCCGTGCAGCATCAGCAGCACGCGGCGATCGGGATCGTAGGGCTGCATCAGATACAGATGCGGGCGCTCGATGCCGCGCGCACTGCCCAGCATCGAGCGCAGCGACTGCGCCGCAAACCCCGACTTGGCCAGCCACAGTCCGTAGGCGGCGGTGAAGTTGGCCGCCAACGGCACGCGCTGTCCATGCAGCACCACCTCGTTCTGGCGGTACGGGTCGTACGGCACCAGGGTCACCAGATCGGTCTTCAGCACCGCTGCGAGCGTGTCGCCATCGAAGCGCAGCAACAGCGTCGCCGGTGCGTACGGCATCTCGCTGAAGGTCGGCAGCGGGCGCTCGGGCGCGACACTCGGGGCGATGGCTTGCTGGACCGCCAGCCCGGCCGGATCGCCGACCAGTTGCGGGTCCACTTCGGCCACCAGCTCGGCACCGAAACCGTCGCGCCGATAGGTGCTGCGCAATCCGTTGAAGCGCAATGCCGAGGCGGCAAAGATGGCGCGCGGAGTATTACCCCCACCGGGCAGCCGGTAGGCCGACATGTCGACCACCACCTGCCAGCGGCCGACCGCCGTGGGCGCCGGGGTGGTGTCGCCGGCCTGCTGGGAGCGCGCAAACAGGCGCTCGACCACCTGCTGCACGGCATAGTTGTAGTAGTCGCGCACCTGCGTCTGGCGGTTCTCGAACGCACGCGCGCTGGGCGCGCGCGCAGTGAAAAACAGGTAGGCATACGCATGCCGCGCGGCCTCCAGCCAGGCATCGGTGGCCACGTCGCTCATTTGCGCCGGATTGCGTCCGCCCAGGTCGATTGCGCGCGCGGTCCAGAGCTCGGCCTGGGTGGCCAGGCGACGCTCTTCGCCGATGCCTGCCACCGTGGTCAGGTGCTGCAGGCAGGGCAGCGGCTGCGTGCGGCAGGCCTTGGGCTGCAGCCCCGCCACCTGCAGGGTTTCGCTACCGGCCTGGCTGAGCGCGCCGGTGCTGAGCACATCGCCGCGCGTCTGCGCGACGTAATCGCCGCTGTTGCGCGACTGCACCGTGACCATGGCGCAGCCGCTCAACCACCCACTCATCACCACCGCCACCAGCACGGTCGTGGCCCGCCGCCATGGCCTGCGCGGCATCACTGCTTCGCACTCGCCGAGGTGCCGGGCGCCGGCGCCTGCGGCATGCCGGCACGGATGCGCTCGGAGAAATCGCTCGCCTTGTCGGCAGCGATCGCACGCGCGGTGAAATGCCCGCGCTGCTTCAAGGTGGCGAAGTCATAGCCCGGCATCAGGCCGTGATGATCGTAGGCGTACGCGTCGGCGTAGCCGGACAGCAGCAGGCGGTGATCCAGCGGCAAGGTGGGCTGCAGCTGGCGCACCAGCGCAAAGACAATGGTGGTGCAGTTGCTGGTCAGCGTGTTGTAGAAGGCCGGCGCGCGATCCAGCTGGTTGGCCAGCTCCACATAGCCCATGAACATGCGACGCAACCCGGCCTTGGGGATGGTCAGGCGATACAGGTACATGTCCTCGCCGCGCACATTGGTGCGCACGCGCAGGATGTCGCGCTCGTCGGCGGCCACCAGGGTTTCTTCGAAACTGCGGAAAAATCCGCCCAGCGCCGAAAACGCCTCGCCGCGTTCCTTGCGGATTTCCAGCGAGAACACCACATGCGAGCCATCGTCGAAGCCGAACGACACCAGCGTGTGCGCAATCGCCGGGCCCATCCAGTACGACAACGCCAGATCGGCGCTGACCAGATGGTCCAGATCGTACCGGCGGGTTTCCCAGCGCGGCACGTAGCGGGTTTCGCTGTGCCAGTCGAAATTGCGCACGTTGTGCAGGGTAACGATGTTGCCTTGCACCTGCGGCTGCAGACGCTGCGCGACATCGTCGGCCCAGTCGCGGTCCTGGCTGGGCTGCATGAGCCCCCATGACACCGCCAGCACCACGAACGCGGCAGCGAAGATGCCCACCAGCGCCCAGTTCTCGCGGCCACGGCGCAGGCCCCACAGCGCTGCCAGTGCCATCGCGCACCACGAGGCCACCCAGCCGATGCGTACCAGTGCATTGCCACCGAGCGCGAAATAGATCGCCAGCCCGCCCCAGCACGCGGCCAGCACCAGCGCGGTGCGCAACGCCCAGCGGCCGATGCGTGCGCGGGTGGCCGGTGTCATCGCGTGCCGCCCTCCGGCACCTGCATGCCCAGCGCGTGCATCAGCAGATCGGCCGAACGGTGGGCCAGCCGCTTGCGTTCTGCTTCATCGTTGCCGCGCAGGCAGCTGCCCAGCATGTCGATCACCAGCAACAGCTGCTCGTCGTCGACATCGGCCCGGCACAGGCCGGCGTCGCGGGCGCGGTGCACGAAGGGCAGGAAGATCGCCACCACGCGCTGGTCGGCCGCCTCCACCGCCGGGTGCGCGCGCTCGATCGAGCGCCAGAAGTCCACCAGCGGTGCGGACTGGGCGATGTGTTCGGCCACGTCGTGCAGCAGCACGGCCAACCCGTCCGGGCGGTCGGCCAGGTCGG
>NZ_JSZE01000188.1 GCF_000802365.1 Xanthomonas cannabis pv. cannabis | reverse complement strand
CGTCAAACAGGTGTCCGAACTGTGGCGCGCCGGCTCGGAGATGGTACGGCTGACCGTCAACAACGCCGAGTCCGCTGCCGCCATCCCGCGCATCGTGGACAAGCTGCGCATGATGGGGATTGAAGTCCCGTTGATCGGCGACTTCCATTACAACGGCCACCAATTGCTTGCCGCCGAGCCGGCCTGTGCCGAGGCGCTGGCCAAATACCGCATCAACCCGGGCAATGTCGGCTTCGGCAAGAAGAAGGATCTGCAGTTCGGTCAGCTGATCGAGTTCGCCATCAAGTACGACAAGCCGGTGCGCATCGGCGCGAATTGGGGCTCGCTGGACCAGTCGCTGGCGGCGCAGCTGATGGATGAAAACTCACAGCGCGAAACACCCTGGGATGCCGGGCGGGTATTGCGCGAGGCGCTGATCCGTTCAGCCGTGGATTCGGCCGAGCGTGCGGTGGAGCTGGGCTTGCCGCGCGAGCGCATCATCCTGTCGGCCAAGGTGTCCGGTGTGCAGGAACTGATCGCGGTGTATCGCGACATGGCCAGCCGCTGCGACTTTGCGCTGCATCTGGGCCTGACCGAAGCCGGCATCGGCAGCAAGGGCATCGTCGCCTCGGCTGCGGCGCTGAGCGTGCTGCTGCAGGAGGGCATCGGCGACACGATCCGCATCTCGCTGACGCCGGAGCCCGGCCAGTCGCGCACGCAGGAAGTGGTGGTCGCGCAGGAGCTGCTGCAGACCACCGGGCAACGCGCGTTCACCCCGATGGTCACCGCATGCCCCGGCTGCGGGCGCACCACCTCCGAGTTCTTCCAGGAACTGGCCGGCGTGGTGCAGAACCATGTGCGCGCCAAGATGCCGGAGTGGAAGATTTCCAACCCCGGTGCCGAGAACATGACCCTGGCGGTGATGGGCTGCGTGGTCAACGGCCCGGGCGAATCGCGCCACGCCAATATCGGCATCTCGCTGCCGGGCACGGGCGAGGCGCCGTCCGCGCCGGTGTTCATCGATGGCGAAAAAAGCGTCACCTTGCGCGGCGAAAACATCGCTTACGAATTCATCGACCTGATCGACCAGTACGTCGAGCGCACCTATGTCCGCCGCGCCGGCTGAGTCGCCGGCCGGGTTCAAGGCGTGGTTGCGCAGCAATGCGTGGCGCATGGGGCTGTTGTTCGTCGGGGTGCTGCTGCCGCTGGGCCTGTTCGTGGACCTGGCCGATGAAGTGCACGAGCTGGAAAATTTCTATTTCGACGAGCCATTGCTGTGGAGCATGCGCAGCATCGCCACCCCGACGCTGGATGCGCTGTTCGGCGTGATATCGAAGGTGGGCTACCAGTACGGCGTGATTCCGGCAGATATCGCGATCGTGCTGGTGCTGCTGGTATTGCGGCGCTGGCGTGAGGGCACCTTTGCCGCGCTCGGCTTCGGCGGCTCGGCGCTGTTGAACATGGGTGCCAAGCAGTTCTTTCAGCGCAACCGGCCGAGCCTGTGGGAATCGATCGCCCCGGAGAGCACCTTCAGTTTTCCCAGTGGTCATGCGATGGGCTCGATGACGCTCGCGGCGGTGGTCATTGCGCTGGCCTGGCGCACCCGTTGGCGCTGGCCGGTGACGATTGCGGCCAGCGCATTCGCGCTGCTGGTCGGGGTCTCGCGCATCTACCTGGGCGTGCATTACCCCTCCGACATCCTCGGTGGCTGGTCGGCCGCGCTGGTGTGGGTGGTCGGCCTGTATCTGGTGATGTTCCGCGGCGCACGGCGGCCGCATTGGCGCAAGTCGAGCCGGGAGGTCGCGGAGCAGCCCGGCCGCTTACCGTTCGCAAATTAAGAGCGGTGGGGAAGCTCTCGTCGCCATAGCCGGGCGCCAACGATGGCTCCGATGGAGGCCAGCAAAATCACGTAATACGCCGGTCCCATCGGGTGCTGCTTGAGCAGCATCACCACCACCAGCGGAGTCAGTCCGCCAAACACGGCGTAGCCCAGGTTGTAGGCGAACGACACGCCAGACAGGCGGATCACCGGCGGAAACGCTTCGACCATGACGCGCGGGATTGCGCCCAGCACGCCAAGCGCCGCGCCCAGCAGCGCATACAGCGGGAACAGCAACTGCGGGTCGCCGGCGAAGCGATAGAACAGCCATGCGCTCACGCCCAGGAGTACGCTCCCACCCAGCAGCACGCGGCCGTTGCCCCAGCGGTCCGACAGCGCGCCGGCCACCACCGAGCCGATGGCCTGCAGCAGCACCGCCAGCAGGTTGGCCTGCAAGGCGACCGCGGCAGGATAGCCATAGGCGCTCTGCAGCAGGGTGGGGGTCATCAGCGATACCACCAGTACGGCCGCTGCCACCACCCAGGTCAGCCATAACGACAGCGCCAGGCTGCGCGGATGGTCGCGCACCACCACCTTCAGTGGCGTTTCGCGCGCCAATGCACGCATCGCCACCATTTCGGCAAACACCGGGGTCTCGTGCAGCCAGCGCCGCAGATATACCGACAACAGGCCGAAGACCCCGCCCGCCAGGAACGGCAGACGCCAGGCGTAGTCGGCGATCTCCTGCGGCGTGTAGACGCGATTGATCGCTCCGGCGCTGAGCGAGCCGAGCAGCACGCCGGCAGCCAGGCCGGCAGTCAATGTGCCGCAGGCCAGGCCCCTGCGCTGCGCAGGCACGTGTTCTGCGACGAACACCCAGGCACTGGGCACCTCGCCACCGATCGCCGCGCCTTGCAGCGAGCGCATCGTCAACAGCAACAATGGCGCGGCCAGGCCGATCTGCGCGTAGGTCGGCAGCACACCGATGGCCAGCGTGGGCAATGCCATCAGGCCGATGCTGAGCGCGAACATGCGCTTGCGGCCGAGCAGATCGCCGAAGTGCGCCATCACGATGCCGCCCAGCGGACGGATCAGGTAGCCGGCCGCGAAAATGCCGAAGGTCTGCAGCTGCCGCGTCCATTCCGGAATGCCCGGGGGGAAGAACAGTTCGCCCAGCACCTTCGCGAAAAAGATGAAGATGATGAAGTCGTAGAACTCCAGTGCGCCGCCCAGCGCGGCCAGGGTCAGCGTCCTGTAGTCGCGGCGCGTCAGGTGGTGTGCGGCGGCGGTGCCAAGAGCGTCACGCGTGTTCATGCAGCTGCGTCCTGTTGCGGGTGGTGGCGCGCCTGCCAGTCACGGCGGTCGCGGCGTGCCATCCCATGCTAGCGCGACCTGCAGCCTGGACCGGTATGCCGATTCTGTGTGGCGGTGATCGCCGGTTGGATGCTTCGGTGGTCCGGACATGCCTGCGCGTTGGCGCCGGGTGGACTCATTCGCCGGGTTTTGCGCCTTCCACCGGCGCATGCGTGGCCGCGCGACGTGCCAGTACCGCTTCGCGATGCGCGATGTAGACGTTGGCGCCGATGATGATGGCCGCCCCGATCACGGTATGCCGCTCGATCGCCTCGCCGAACAGCCACCAGCCCAGCAGCGCCACCAGCGGCAGCTGCATGAAGCTGATCGGCTGCAGCGCCGAGACTTCGCCGAGCTTGAGCGCGCGCGTCCAGAACAACTGCCCGGCGGTACCGAAGATGCCGGTGGCCACCAGCCACAGCCAGTCGATGCCCTGCGGCCAGGTCCACTGGAACAGCGCCGGGATCAGCGACATCGGCACCCAGAACACGTAGGTGTAGAACACCACCGTGTCCGAATCGTCGTTGCGCGAAAGCTGCTTGATCTGGATTGCCACGATGGCACTGATCACTGCCGCGAGCAGCGCAATCAGCAGTCC
>NZ_JSZE01000187.1 GCF_000802365.1 Xanthomonas cannabis pv. cannabis | reverse complement strand
GCCATGAGCAGACGCAAAAGCGTGCCGGCCAGCGGCCGCCACCTATGGATGAACACGCCTGAAGGAAACCGATCAGAGCTCGCGGATCGAGATCCTGATCAACACAGTTGCTCCTGGTAAAGAGGCCTGCAACTTCACGACGGCGGCATCCCCCTCTGCACCATGACGCCACGCCGTTGTAGGAGCGCGCCCGAGCGCGAGGAACTGTCCCGGTAACGCCCGATCGCGCGCCAGCACGCTCCTACGGGGCAGTCATCTGGCCGCGGACAATGCCTGCCAGACCCACGCACCCGGAGACCGCTCTCGCGACTCCCCACTCCCGGCGCTCAAAAGGCCTCGTTGCCCAGCCGCACCTCCACGCCCAGCAACGAGGTCAGCGCCAGCATGGCGTCGTCGTCGCGGCTGAGGGCGATCCAGCCGGCATAGGCGTCGCCGCCGGTGTTCCAGTTCCACAGCGAGTAGCCGTGTTCGCGCAGGCGGTCGAACGCCACGGCCATCAGGTCGGGGACCTCGAGATCGCGAGCGAAGTCTTCGTCGTCCAGGTCGCCGCCCCAGTCGATGCGCAGGTTCCAGCGCGCGCCGAGTTCGTCGATGGCGGCGATGAACGAGTCGGTGTCCTTCCAGTCCACATAGAATCCCGAGCGCCAGTCGATGACGTCTTTCAGCGTCCACAGCCACGCATCGTCGTCGCCATCGTCTGCATCGGCCTGTGCTTCGCGCCAGGCATCGAACTGGGCCAGCGCGGTGTCTTCATCGCCGGGGTTGATCAACACCAGCAGATTCCAGACCCGTGCCGGATGGTCGTCGACATCGTCTTCGTCGCTTTCGGGCTGCAGGCCTTCGTCGTCTTCGTAATCGGCACTGTTGTCGGGCATGGCGGGCTCGCTGAAGGATTGCAGGCGCCAAGTGTGAGGCCTGCGGCGGCGCAAGCAAACCGAGGCCGGCCCGCCGCTGCGCCAGCAGGGCTGGTCTTCCGGGCGCAGGTCCGTATCCTGTGCGGCCGAAGACGGCCATCCGGCCCGTCATGGCGCCTTCCCCATGAGCGATACCCCTCCCGATCACCTGGCCATCGACGCACGTAGCCCGTTCCACGATGCCGACGCCCTCAACCGCGGCATCGGCGTGCGCTTTAACGGTGTCGAACGCGACAACGTGGAGGAATATTCGATGAGCGAAGGCTGGATCAAGGTACAGGTCGGCAAGGCACGCGACCGCCGCGGCAACCCGATGACGATGAAGATCAAGGGCGAGGTGGTGGCGTATTACCTGGACACCAAGAACGACGCCGCGCCTGCTGCCGAGTAAGCGCGGCTGACCAAACAACTTCACGTTGTTCCATTGCAAAGCTGCTGAGCTGCGACCTGGCTGAAGGGCCCTTGCACGCCCACCATCACGGACACGCTGCAAGTATGTCCTTGTGAGCTCTGGCGCGGCACCCATGCCGCTCAAGGTCCCGCGACGGTGAGCGAGCAAGGACCAGTCAAGATGGTCGGCGTGCAGAGTCTTCAACAAGCGATTCGCGAACTTGCGACGCGATGTACTCGCTCTTCAACAAACCACCAGCCAACTGTCTGGTGCGGTGTCCTCGCCGATTGCGGGACCGTTGGCGGCATGGATGCCGCCATCGAGCCCCCATGGACGGGTTAACGGCGTGTCCCGCAAGCGGTGAGGGCACCGCGCACTCGACGCTGCGCCTTTGCTTCCGCCCACCATCGCGGGACGCGCTGCAAGTCCTCCCTTGTAGCTCTGGCGCGGCATCCATGCCGCTCACGATCCCGCGACGGTGAGCGGGCAAGGACCAGTCACGTTGGTCGGTGCGCTTGGCGTTCGATCAGACAGCCAGCAAACGGTGAGGACACCGCACACGCGCCCCACTCACGCCTTGAGCCGATACCCGCTGCGGAAGATGGCCGCCACCACGCCCAGGCACACCAGCAGGAACAGGAACGTCATGCCGGTGCTCACCGCGATGTGCACGTCGGCCTTGCCGTAGAAACTCCAGCGGAACCCGCTGATCAGGTAGACTACCGGGTTGAACAGCGTGACCTTCTGCCACACCGGCGGCAGCATGTTGATCGAATAGAAGCTGCCGCCCAGAAAGGTCAGCGGCGTCACCACCATCAGCGGGATCACCTGTAGTTTCTCGAAGCCGTCGGCCCAGATGCCGATGATGAAACCGAACAGGCTGAAGGTCAGCGCGGTGAGCACCAGGAAGCCCAGCATCCACACCGGATGCGCAATCTCGTACGGAACAAACAGCCGTGCGGTGAGCAGGATCAGCAGGCCCAGCATCACCGACTTGGTGGCCGCCGCGCCCACGTAGCCGATGACGATCTCCCACCATGCCACCGGCGCGGACAGCACCTCGTAGATGGTGCCGGCCCAGCGCGGCATGTAGATGCCGAACGAGGCATTGGAGATGCTCTCGTTGAGCAAGGACAGCATCACCAGGCCGGGAATGATGAAGGCGCCGTAGCTGATGCCGTCGATATCGCCCATGCGCGAGCCGATGGCTGCGCCGAACACCAGAAAATACAGCGAGGTCGACAACACCGGCGAAGCGATCGACTGGGTCAGCGTGCGGAAGGCGCGCGCCATTTCGAAGCGATAAATCGCGGCAATCGCATGCATGTTCATGCGCGCATCTCCGGCTGACGGGCGCCATGCACGAGGGTGACGAAGATCTCTTCCAGCGAGCTCTCGCTGGAATGCAGGTCCTTGAAGTCGATGCCCTGCTCGTTGAGCCGGCGCAACACCGCCCCGATGCCGGTCTGCTCGGCCTGCGTGTCGAACGTGTAGATCAGGCTGCTGCCGTCGGCCGACAACTCCAGCGGCAGATCCGCCAGCCCCGCCGGCACCGCCTGCAGCGGCGATTGCAGGCTCAGGCTGAGCTGCTTCTTGCCGAGCTTGCGCATCAGCGTGTGCTTGTCTTCCACCAGTACCAGCTCGCCGCGGTTGATCACCCCGACCCGGTCGGCCATGTCTTCGGCTTCTTCGATGTAATGGGTGGTCAGGATGACGGTGGTGCCCTGCTCGCGCAGCCGACGCACCATCTGCCACATCTCGTGGCGCAGCTCTACGTCCACGCCGGCAGTGGGCTCGTCCAGGAACAGGATCCGCGGCTCGTGCGCCAGGGCCTTGGCGATCAGCACGCGTCGCTTCATGCCGCCGGACAATGTAGAAATCTTGCTGTTGCGCTTGTCCCATAGCGACAGCTCGCGCAGCACCGTTTCCAGGTACTGCGGGTTGGCCGGCTTGCCAAACAGCCCGCGGCTGAAACGCACCGTGGCCCACACCGTTTCGAAGGCGTCGGTGGCCAGCTCCTGCGGCACCAGCCCGATGCTGGCACGTGCCGCGCGGTAGTCGCGCACGATGTCGTGACCATCGGCCAGTACGGTGCCGGTGCTGGGGTTGACCAGCCCGCAGATGATGCTGATCAGCGTGGTCTTGCCGGCACCGTTGGGGCCAAGCAGCGCGAAGATCTCGCCGCGCTGGATCTGCAGATCCACCTGCTTGAGCGCCTGAAAACCGCCGGCGTAGGTCTTGCTCACTCCCTGGATGGAAACGATGGGCGTCATGGGTTGTGCACGGGGACCAGAAGCGCCACAGGGTAGGCGCTGCGCCGTGACGATGGGAGGGGGGCTGATGGGATGGTGTCTCCCGACGCGTGATTTGCCTGGCGCCTGGTGCACGCTACACACGGACAGACCGGCAGGTTGCGCGTTGCGTCGGCTCAAGGGCTGCGATGCTTACATCCTTGTGGCGCGCGTGGTGTGGTAGGAGCGCACCTGGGCGCGACGGGGGCTGTCCAGGGAACGCCTCTCGCGCCCTGGTGCGCTCCTACGAAGGCCATGGACAATGCCCTGGCCGCTGCGATTTCCGATTCGCGAGCCGGCGCACGCCTGGACGTGTGTCGGGACAGCCCGGTCGCGCCCGGGTGCGCTCCTACGATGACCGTGGACATTGCCCTGGCTTTTGCGATTCCCTATTCCCGAATCCCCATTCCCAGCACTTACGCGCGCTTGCGCGACTCGATCAGGTCCAGGT
>NZ_JSZE01000186.1 GCF_000802365.1 Xanthomonas cannabis pv. cannabis | reverse complement strand
GCACCAGAATCAGCGGCCGCACCGCCTGCTTGGGCATCAGGCTGACGGCGGTCGCGCCCAGAAACGAAAACGTAAACGCCGCCACCGTTGCATACAGCACCGGCCGCCACGGAAAGCGCACAGTGCGCGCATACCGCCACGCCGACGCCGCGGTGCCGAACATTGCGCTGAACTTGTTAGTGCCCAGAATCAGCGACGGCGCCTGCTGCGGCAGCGTCGCAAACAGGCCCGGCAACTGGATCAACCCACCGCCACCCACCGCCGCATCCACCAGCCCGGCAACGAATGCGATGCACAGCAGCCAGGGCAATTCGGTGGGAATCAATTCCAGCAAGGCCACGCTCCGCACAATAGGGGCCACAGCATAGCGAGTGCACCGAGGTCGCGCGCCGCAGCAACAGCGAACGCAATCGCGGCAGGTGTAGCCGCGTCGTGAGCTGCAGTATCAGCATCAGCAGTAGCCGATGCCTGCCCCGTGTCATCCACGCACACGCCAATGGAGACCGTGCAACATCAGATCACGGCATCCAAAGCCCCTCTCCCCGCGGGAGAGGGGTTGGGGTGACGGTACGGGGCAAAGCCTCGTGTTGTTCGATAAGAGGCTGCTAAACAACGCCCCAATCCCCAATCCCATCCCGCACAATCCCCGCATGCCAACCTCCACACCCACCGACCCCTGTCCCTGCGGCCGCCCCGCCAACTACGCGCAGTGCTGTGGCCCTTACCACGCCGGCGCCGCCGCGCCCGACGCCGAGACCCTGATGCGCGCCCGCTACAGCGCCTATGTGCGCCGCGATACCGCCTACCTGCTCGCCAGCTGGCATCCGTCCACGCGCCCACCGGAGCTGTCGCTGGACGAAGGCGGGCGCACCACCTGGCTCGGCCTGACCGTACAGCGCGCCCTCGCGACCGGCCCCGACACCGCCGAGGTGATCTTTCTGGCGCGCTATCGCATCGGTGGCGGCAGCGCGGTGCGCATGACCGAACACAGCCGTTTCGTGCGCGAAGCCGGCCACTGGTACTACCTCGACGCGCGCTGAGCAGGACCCAGGCCAGTTGCTACCAGAGCCCAGGCAACCCCAACCACGTCCGCACCCCAACGCGCAGCCCAAAAGCCCGGTTCAGCCCGACGAACGGCATCCAGACCCGCCGTTTGTCGACGCCACGTTCGCAGCCGATCCCGGAAGCTTGCCGCGCTGGCGAACTCCGCCGCGGGGTGGGACTGGGATCATGGCAACCTTCAATCTCTGGCAATGGGTGCTCCTGGCGGCGGTCATGTTCGCGGTTGTGCTGCCCGCCTGCGTGGCCACTGCACTGATTCGCTTCGGCCCACGCCACGATGCCCCGCGCCGTGCCAGCACGCGCCGGGTGGCCGATGGCGCCGCATCGACGCCGGCCCTGTCGCTGCTCACCGGGATCGCCGGCGACGGCAGCTAAGCCCGTCGGCCAACCGCAGTACGGGCGGCACTGGCTGCAGCGGGCTCCACCTCGCTACGCATCACCCTCGCGACCACCTGCACGCCTGCAACCAGTCAGGTTGGCTATGCTCGTCGGCTCGACCAGCCGCGCAGGAGCCCTCCACCGCATGACGTCCGCCCATCCGCTGGCCACCGTGCCATGACGCTGCCCCAGCGCGCACTGCCGTTATTGATGGGACTGCTGCCGCTGGCTGCCTATGCCGACCCGGCCTTCGACCGTTGCCTGGCCGGGCTGCAGACCCAGGCCGCGGCCAAGGGCGTGGACGCCGCCAGCTTCCAGCGCTTCACCACCGGCCTGGCGCCCGATCGCAGCGTGCTGCCGCTACTCGATGCCCAGCCCGAATTCACCACACCGATCTGGGATTACCTGGCCAGCCTGGTCGACAGCCAGCGCGTCACCGACGGCCAGGCCATGCTGGTTACCCACCATGAGCTGCTGACCCGCCTGTCCGAACAGACCGGCGTGGACCCGGCCACCATCGTCGCGGTGTGGGGCGTGGAAAGCGACTACGGCCGCGTCACCGGCAAGCGCCCGCTGCTGGCGTCGCTGGCCACGCTGGCGTGCGAAGGCCGCCGCCAACCGTTCTTCCGTGGCGAATTCCTCGCCTTGCTCGGCCTGCTGCAACAAGGCGATCTGTCCGCCGATGGGCTCACCGGCTCCTGGGCCGGCGCGTTCGGGCAGACCCAATTCATGCCCTCGACCTACGCCCGCATCGCGGTGGATGGCGATGGCGACGGCCGCCGCGATCTGGTCGCCAGCATTCCCGATGCACTGGCCTCCACCGCCAACTATCTGGTCAAGGCCGGCTGGGAGCGCGCCCGCCCGTGGGGCATGGAAGTCACGCTGCCGCGCGGCTTCGACGCCAGCAAGGCCGGCCGCACCCGCCGCCAACCGCTGCAAGCCTGGCAAAACGCCGGCCTGCTCGGCACCGATGGCAAACCGCTCGCACCGGCCGGCCTACCGGCAGACACTCCCGCCGCCTTGCTGTTGCCGGCCGGAGCCACCGGCCCGGCGTTCCTGGTGTTCCGCAATTACGACGCGATCTATGCCTACAACGCCGCGGAAAGCTATGCGCTGTCGATCGCCCTGCTGGCCGACCGCCTGCGCGGCGGCCCCGGCCTGGCCGCCGCCTGGCCCACCGACGACCCCGGCCTGGGCCGCCCGGAACGGCGCGAACTGCAGCAGTTGCTGCTCGCCCGCGGTCACCAGATCGGCGAAGCCGACGGCATGGTCGGCAGCGCCACCCGCCGCGCCATTCAGGTCGAACAGACCCGCCTGGGCCTGCAACCGGCCGACGGTCGCCCCGGCCAGCGCATCCTCACCGCACTGCGTGCCGCCCCAGCGCTCACCGGCATGGCCGCAATACGCGCCACCGCATTCAAGCTGCCGGCCGCGTACCCCGCCTTCGCCCAATCCCCCATCGTCCACAAGGCATCCCCCATGTCCGACACCACCGGCCTGACCACAGGCGATTTCCATGGTTTCCCGTCGTTGCTGATCGACACCCCGTTCTCCACCGCCGCCATCAGCCTGTTCGGCGGCCAGCTGCTGTCGTTCGTGCCCAAGGGCGGGCAGGACGTGATGTGGCTCTCGCCCAGCGCCCAGCAGCCGCCGACCCCGATCCGCGGCGGCGCGCCGGTGTGCTGGCCATACTTCGGCCGCCAGGACCAGACCGGCGATGTGCCTGCGCATGGCTTCGTGCGCACGGTGGCATGGCAGCTCACCGAGAGCCACCGCGAGGACGACGGCACCGTGGTGCTCACGCTCACCCCGCCGAGGTTCGACGACCTGGCGCTGCGCCTGCGCATGACGCTGCGCATCGGTCGCACCGTGGAGCAACGCCTGATCACCGAAAACACCAGCGCCGCCGCGGTGCGTTTTACCCAGGCGCTGCACAACTATTTCCACGTTGGCGATGCGCTCAAGGTCAGCGTACAGGGCCTGGACGGGCTGGATTACCTCGATAAATACGAGAACTACGCCACCGCTCACCGTCAGCAGGGCGACTGGAGCCTGCGCGACCCGCGCGACCCCGGCCGCAGCGACCGCATCTACACCAACGCCGGCGGCCGCTACACCCTCACCGACCCGGTACTCGGCCGCCGCATCGTCATCGCCACCGAAGGCAGCCGCTCGCTGGTGGCCTGGAACCCGGGCGAAGAAGCCGGCAAGAAGATGGCCGACGTGGGCGAGGGCTGGCGCGACTACGTCTGCCTGGAAGCGGCCAACGCCGGCCCGGACGTCATCGAACTCGCCCCCGGCGCCAGCCACACCCTGACCCAGACCATCAGCGTCGAATAGCCAACTACCGGTCGCCCGGCGGCACGCTGTCTTCTCCGCCCGCGGGAGAAGACCGGCGTCTGGAAGCAGCCAACGTCGGCCCGGACGTCATCGCGCCCTCCCGCCGCCACCCGCACAGCCCCAGCCTCTCAGCCCCAGCCTCTCAGCCCGGCCCCAGCCTC
>NZ_JSZE01000185.1 GCF_000802365.1 Xanthomonas cannabis pv. cannabis | reverse complement strand
AAATCGAAATCGTCGGTATCCGCGACACGCAGAAGACCACGGTCACCGGCGTGGAAATGTTCCGCAAGCTGCTGGACCAGGGCCAGGCAGGCGACAACGCCGGTCTGCTGCTGCGCGGCACCAAGCGTGACGACGTGGAGCGTGGCCAGGTGCTGTGCAAGCCGGGTTCGATCAAGCCGCACACCGAGTTCGAAGCCGAAGTCTACGTGCTGTCCAAGGACGAGGGTGGCCGTCACACCCCGTTCTTCAAGGGCTACCGTCCGCAATTCTACTTCCGCACCACCGACATCACTGGCGCGTGCCAGCTGCCGGAAGGCGTGGAGATGGTGATGCCGGGCGACAACGTCAAGATGGTCGTGACCCTGATCAACCCGGTCGCGATGGACGAAGGCCTGCGCTTCGCAATCCGTGAAGGTGGCCGCACCGTCGGCGCCGGCGTGGTTGCCAAGGTCATCAAGTAAGCAGTGCCTGCAGTCGGCGGCGTTTGCCGCTGGCGTAGCACGGAAGGGTCGGCGCAAGCCGGCCCTTTTTATTGCCCCTCGGCCTAGATTGGTTTACCGACATCCTGCTGCAGGTTCTGCGCTTGCGCGCTGAAATCTACGTCGCTATAATGCGCGGCTCGGTGTCCCTGGGTAGGGCGCTGGGTTACAGCGAAAAGAACGGCAGGATGCCGCTCGTGTTCGCCAGACCGGGAAGGTCGTGTTGCATGGAGCACTCAACAACTCATACGTTGTTGACCGTGCTCTAGCTGCGCATTATACTTTTCCGTCTGGGCAGGCCGGTTTACCGGGCTGCCTCAGTTTTTGGGCGGAGGAAAGCCCTCGCCGGCAGGAAGTACGGCGATTTCACCAACGCAGGAATATCGGGGCAGGTATCCCAGAGGCCTTGCCCGTCGCTCTTTTAACGAAGGAAGCTTCCGTCATGTCGGAACAAAAGATCCGGATTCGGTTGAAGGCGTTCGATCATCGTTTGATCGACCGTTCGGCCAGCGAGATCGTCGAAACGGCCAAGCGGACCGGCGCGCAAGTGCGTGGCCCGATCCCGCTGCCGACCAAGATCGAACGTTACACCATCCTCGTATCCCCGCATGCCGACAAGGATGCGCGTGACCAATACGAAACCCGCACGCACAAGCGTGTGCTCGATATCGTCGACCCCAACGACAAGACCGTGGACGCGCTGATGAAGCTCGAACTCGCGGCTGGCGTCGACGTCCAGATCAAGCTCACCTGAGGACTACGACCATGACGAAGAAATATTCGTTGGGCTTCGTGGGCCGCAAGGCTGGTATGAGCCGCGTCTTCACTGAAGACGGCCGCTCGGTACCGGTCACGCTGATCGAAGCAACTCCGAACCGCATCGCGCAGATCAAGACCGTCGAAGTTGACGGCTACAGCGCCGTGCAGATTACCGTTGGCGCGCGTCGCGCCGCACTGGTCAACAAGCCGGCCGCCGGTCACTTCGCCAAGGCGAAGGTCGAAGCGGGTCGTGGCTTGTGGGAATTCCGCGTTGAAGATGCGCAGCTCGGCGATTTCGCCGTTGGCGGCGAAATCAAGGCGGACATCTTCGAGGTCGGCCAGAAGGTCGACGTCCAGGGCGTCACCAAGGGTAAGGGTTTCCAGGGCACCATCAAGCGCTACAACTTCCGTATGGGCGATGCAACCCACGGTAACTCGCTGTCGCATCGCGCGCCGGGTTCGCTGGGTCAGCGCCAGACCCCGGGTCGTGTTTTCCCGGGTAAGAAGATGTCGGGCCACATGGGCGCCGTGCAGCAAAGCACGCAGAACCTGGAAGTGGTCAAGGTCGACGTCGAGCGTGGTCTGATTGCTATCCGCGGCGCCGTGCCTGGCGCAGCTGGTGGCGACGTGATCGTCCGTCCGGCGAGCAAGGCATAAGGAGAGATGACGATGGAACTCGTTATCACGGGTAGCAACAACAAGGTCTCGGTCTCCGATGCCGTGTTCGGTCGCGAATTCAGCGAGGATCTGGTTCACCAGGTCGTCGTCGCTTATCGCAACGCCGGTCGCGCTGGTACCAAGGCACAGAAGACGCGTTCGGAAGTTGCGGGCACGACCAAGAAGTCGAAGAAGCAGAAGGGCGGCGGCGCGCGTCATGGCGCACTGACGGCTCCGATCTTCGTCGGCGGCGGCGTGACCTTTGCGGCCAAGCCGCGCAGCTTCGAGCAGAAGGTCAACCGCAAGATGTATCGCGCGGCCATCTGCGCGATCTTCTCCGAGTTGAACCGTCAGGGTCGTCTGATGATCGTCGACGCGTTCGACCTCGAAGCGACCAAGACCAAGGGTCTGATCGAGAAGCTGAAGGGACTGGATGTGGGCAAGCGCCCGCTGATCGTCACCGAAGAAGCCTCCGAGCACCTGTATCTGTCCGCCCGCAATCTGCCGTATGTGCAGGTGCGTGATGTGCAGGGTCTGGATCCGGTCGCGCTGGTCGGGGCCGATACGGTCGTGATCACCGCCGATGCGGTCAAGAAGGTCGAGGAGTGGCTGGCATGAGCAGCAACGAAAAAATCTTCAGCGTGCTGCGTGCTCCGCGAGTCTCCGAAAAGACCGCGCGCCTGCAGGAAATCTCCAACCAGTATGTCTTCGAAGTTTCGAACGAAGCCACCAAGGCCGATGTAAAGGCCGCGGTTGAGCAGCTGTTCGACGTCAAGGTCAAGGCAGTCAACGTGGTCAACGTCAAGGGCAAGAGCAAGTCCTTCCGTAACCGTGCTGGCAGCCGTGGCAATTGGCGCAAGGCGTACGTCCGCCTGGTTGATGGTCAGTCCATCGACGTAACGGCCAAGGCCTGAGGTCCATCCCATGCCATTGATGAAGTTCAAACCCACCTCTCCCGGCCGTCGTTCCGCCGTGCGCGTGGTTACTCCCGATCTGCACAAGGGCGCACCGCACGCGGCGCTGCTCGACTCGCAGAGCAAGTCCGGTGGTCGTAACCACCATGGCCGCATCACCGTGCGTCACGTCGGTGGTGGCCATAAGCAGCACTACCGCATCATCGACTTCAAGCGCAACAAGGAAGGCATTCCGGCGCGTGTGGAGCGGATCGAATACGATCCGAACCGTACCGCTCATATCGCCCTGCTGTGCTACGTCGATGGCGAGCGTCGCTACATCATCGCCCCGAAGGGCCTGAAGGCTGGCGACCAGGTCATTGCCGGTGCGAATGCGCCGATCAAGACCGGTAACACGCTGCCGCTGCGCAACATCCCGGTCGGTACGACGGTTCACGGTATCGAGCTGAAGCCGGGTAAGGGCGCTCAGATCGCACGTGCTGCCGGTGCAGCCGTCCAGCTGGTCGCTCGCGAAGGCATCTATGCCACGCTGCGTCTGCGCTCGGGCGAAATGCGCAAGGTGCCGGTCGAATGCCGCGCCACCATCGGTGAAGTCGGCAACGACGAGCACAACCTCGAGAAGCTGGGCAAGGCCGGCGCCAAGCGTTGGCGCGGTGTTCGCCCGACCGTTCGCGGTGCGGCCATGAACCCGGTCGATCACCCGCACGGTGGTGGTGAAGCGAAGGCTGGTCAGGGTAATCCGCATCCGGTCACCCCGTGGGGTGTTCCGACCAAGGGTTACAAGACGCGCAAGAACAAGCGCACCCAGCAGTTCATCGTCCGCGATCGTAGGGGCTAATCGACCATGGCACGTTCACTTAAGAAGGGCCCGTTCGTCGATCACCACCTTGCAAAGAAGGTGGAGTCCGCTGCGGGTAGCAAGAAGCCGATCAAGACCTGGTCGCGCCGTTCGATGATCCTGCCCGAAATGGTAGGCATCACCATCGCCGTGCATAACGGCAAGAACCACATTCCGGTGCTCGTCAACGAGAATATGGTCGGCCACAAGCTCGGCGAATTTGCCGTCACCCGGACCTTCAAGGGTCACGGTGGCGACAAGAAGTCGAGCAGGTAAGGAGAGATGACGATGGAAGCGAAAGCAATCCTGCGCACCGCGCGCATCTCCCCGCAGAAGGCCCGCCTGGTCGCTGATCAGGTGCGTGGTTTGTCCGCCGAGCGTGCGGTCAATCTGCTGAAGTTCTCGGACAAGAAGGCTGCACACCTGATCAAAAAGGTGGTGGAGTCGGCTATTGCCAATGCCGAGAACAATCAGGGCGCGGATGTCGACGAGCTGAAGGTCAAGACCATCATGGTTGATGAAGGTCCCTCCCTGAAGCGTTTCATGGCGCGGGCGAAAGGCCGCGGTACCCGCATCCTCAAGCGCACCAGTCACATCACTGTGATTGTCGGCGCCGCCAAGTAAGCGGAAAGGAAAAGACCATGGGTCATAAAGTTCATCCGACTGGAATCCGTCTTGGTATCTCCAAAGACTGGAACTCCAAGTGGTACGCAAACAAGGGCGACTTC
>NZ_JSZE01000184.1 GCF_000802365.1 Xanthomonas cannabis pv. cannabis | reverse complement strand
TCGGCGGGACGCTGGCCACCAGCGTGGTGGGCATGACCGCGGCCGGCCGCTGGAGCGACCGCCACGGCCCCGCCGCTGCCCTGGGCAGCGGCCTGCTGTGCTTTGTAATCGGCCTGTTGATCGCCGGCCTGGCGCCGGACATGCACTGGCTGATCGCCGGGCGCCTGCTGCAGGGGCTGGGCGCCGGTGCGTATTCGGTGGCCCTGTACGTGATTGTCGGGCGGCTGTATCCGGAAGCGTTGCGGCCACGCGTGTTTGCCGCGTTCTCTGCCGGCTGGGTGGTGCCGTCGTTGATCGGCCCGGGCATCAGCGGGCTGATCGTGCAGCACATCGGCTGGCGCTGGGTGTTCCTCTCGGTGCCGCTGCTGGCGATTCCGGCCGGGTTGATGCTGTGGCCGGCGCTGCGTGGGCGGCGCTGGTCCGGCGCGCGGCCCAGCCAGTCCGGCGTACTGCTGGGCTGGGCCATCGGCGCGGCACTGGGCGTGCTGGGCGTGTACCTGGGCGGCCAGCTGCATGGCCTGCCGGCGCTGATGGCGATGGTGCCGGCGCTGGTGCTCACCGTGGCATGTGCCTGGCGTCTGCTACCCGCCGGCACGCTGACGCTGGCACGCGGGCTGCCCAGCGTGATCGCACTGCGCGGTATCGCGGCGGCGGCGTTCTTCGGCTTCGAGGCGTTCCTGCCGCTGCTGCTGTCGCGCGAGCGCGGGCTGTCGCCGCTGCTGGCCGGGATCGCGTTGAGCGTAGGCGCGCTGGGGTGGTTCAGCGGCTCGTGGTACCAGGGCCATAGCCGCGCCGGCTGGTCGCGCCCGCGCCTGCTCAAGACCGGCGCCTTGCTGATGATGCTCGGCATCGCGATCAGCGCGGGCGCGGTCTGGCCGGTGATTCCGGTGCCGGTGGCCGTGGCCGGCTGGGCGTTGACCGGCCTGGGCATGGGGCTGCTGTATCCCAGCCTGTCGGTGCTGACGCTGTCGTTGTCGCCGCCCGCGCAGCAAGGCGCCAACAGCTCGGCGCTGCAATTGAGCGAGGCGATCGCGGTGGCCGGCATGCTGGCCCTGGCCGGCGCGCTGTTCGCCGCGTTGCTGGCATCGGCGACGCCGGCTGCTTATCTCAGCGTCTTCGCACTGGCCTGGCTGCTGGCGGTGGCGAGCTTCGTGGTGGCGCGGCGGGTGTGATCACCACAGCGCTGCTGCACGTGGTATGTGGCCGTGCCCACGCGTGTGGAGATGGTAGCGGTGTGCGGCAGGGCTGGAGGTAAAACAGCGCGTGCAGCTTGCAGAGCCGCCATGCCTGGCTGGGGCAGCGCACCGCTGCGACCCCGGGTGCGCCTCGCAGGACTTTGCCGATTCTGCCGGGATCGCTGCGAAAACCACGGCCGATCGCTGCCTGCGAGCGACTGGTCATTTTTTCGCCACCCATCTTGACAGCGTTGCAGGCCGGGGCCTGCACGCAGTTGTCCACAGCCTTGTGCAAGTTCCATCCACAGGGGGTGTGGAAAAGATGCAGCGCCTTGCAGCCAACCGAGGCCTTGCGCAGCGCCGGCGCCTGTGTCACGCGCGATCCGCACGGCGTGCGCCGCTGCGTGACATGCACTGGCAGCAGGCTCGCCAAGCTCTGGCACACCGGAGTCCGGTGCACCACACAACCGGTGCACCACACAAGACGATGGATCACGCACGTCATACCGCCACCTGGCAGTGGCGATGCCCGCGCCGCTGCCGGTCAATCGACGATGACGTGCGGCACGAAGCGGGAGGTGTCGCGGGTGATCGGGCCATCGTCGTCGCGCATGCCCAGCCCGGCCGGGCGATCGGCCACCACCCAACTGCCCACCAGCGCATGGCGGCCATCGAACACCGGCAACGGATGGTGCGCCTGCAGGATCGCCGGGCCATCCACATACGGGCCGTCGGTCTGCGCGGCGTCGCCCTGTGCCGTGACCAGCGCGATGTTGGCGCCCTCGCGCGACAGCAGCGGCTTGCGCACCCACCCTGCAGCCGGCGCTTCGCCGGCCTGCGCAAAACGCGCCGCCAGCAGGTTCGGATGCCCTTGGTGGCGCTCCCACAGCAGCGGCAGGATGCCCTTGTTGCTCAGCACCGATTTCCATGCCGGTTCGATCAGCCGCACGCGGTTGGCGATCAACGCCGGACCGAAGCGTTCTTCCATCATGAATTCCAGCGGATACAGCTTGAACAAGGTCTGGATCACCCGGTCCTGCTCATCGGTGAACCAGCCCTCGGCACTCAGGCCGATGTCTTCGATGGCCACTTCTTCCGTCGCGATGCCGACCTGATGCGCGCAATCGCGCAGGTAACGCACGGTGGCGCGATCTTCCAGCGAATCGCGGACCGCGGCGAAATGCATCTGCGCCCCAATGGCGCCATCTACCGCCAGCGCGCCCAGCGCCTCGCATAGCAGGTCCTGGATCAGGTTGTACTGATCGGTACCCTTGGGCAGCACACCGTTGTCGATCTGCTGCTCCAGCCACAGCCACTGGAAATACGCGGCCTCATACAGCGAGGTCGGCGTATCGTAATTGAGCTCGTACAACTTGGCCGGGCCATTGCCCGAATAGGCCAGATCCATGCGCCCGTACAGGTGCGGGTCGCGGTTCTTCCACGAGGTGGCGATCCAGCCCCAGTAAAACGGCGGAATGGCCAGCTGGGTCAGCAGCTGCTCGGAGCCCACCACCTCGTCCACCAGCTGCATCGCCATGTCGTGCAGGTCCTGGGTGGGCGCTTCGATGTCCTCTTCGATCTGCTGCAATGAAAACGCGTAGTAGGCGCTTTCGTCCCAATACGGCGCGCCGTCGATGGTGTGGAAGTGGAAGCCCAGCGATTCGGCCTGTGTGCGCCAGTCCGCGCGTTCGGGGATCAGGATGCGTTGCATGTCAGCCGCCGAACCCGGAGCTGCGCCCGCCGCTGCCGAACGAACTGCGTGCCGCCGCGCTGGAGCCAAAGCCCGAGCGCGACACGGTGATGGCGCGCGTCGGCATGTCGATCGCACCGCTGCGCCCGCGCACGGTGCCGATGCGGTTGCTGGCCAGATCGCCGTTGGGCTTGTAGAAGCCGCCGCTGCGGTAATCGCGATACAGCGGAATCGCACCGCCGTAGCGATAGCCGCCACCGCCGGTCATGTTGCCCAGCGCATAGCCCAACAAGAACCCGCCCATCGGCGGAATCCAGCTCTGCTGACCCTGCGGGTTCTGGACTGCCGTGCAACTGCCAAACTGCTCATCGCACTCGTAGCGCGTGTTGAAGCGCGGCGCGGCCTGCTGATGCTTGGTCACCGCCTCGTCATACGCCTTGAGGCATTGCTGGATGTCGCTCTGTTCCTGCTTGACCTGGTAGCAGTCGGACGCCGACTGCAACACCACGCCGGTTTCCGGCTCCGAGCCGCAGCCGGTGACCAGGGCCGCCGGCAAGGCGGCCATCAGGGTCAATTTGAGATTGCGTGATCGCTTCATGGCGCAGGCTCCGTTACGGCGTGATCGCCGCGGCGTTGATCAGGCCCACGGCGATCGACACGCCCGCAGAAAAGATGCCCGCAGCGGTGACGTTGTCGGTGATCTGGCGCGAGATGCGCCCGGCGACCAGATTGGCCAGCAGATACGCCACCACCTGGATGCCGCAGGCCACCAGGCCCCAGATCAAGGCATCGACCAGGCTCACCGAGTGGGTGATGGCCGAATGCAGCGGCAGTGCCACGCCGATCAGGTTGCCGGCCAGCGACGTTGCGGCGGCCACATTGCCCTGCCGCAGCAGGGTGAAGTCCTTGTGCGGCGTCACCAGGGTCACCAGTACCACCGAGACGATCAACACGCCCAGGCCGGTACCGAAATACGAAAGAAACGCGAGAAAACTCTGAAGGTTGATCGGGTTCATGACAGGACCGGTTGAGTGAAGGGCGAGCGCACGCTCAGGTGATATCCAGATCGGCGACGGTGACATCGATGCCGACTGCGTAGGTCACGCAGAATTCGTTGGGGCCGGAATCTTCGCCGGTGACCAGCAGAAACTCCTCGCGCTGCAGCTCGGGCACCTCGCGGCTATAGAGCATGGCGTAGTGGGTCAGGTCGCCATCGCGACGCGGCGGCTGGTAGCGGTACAGCACTTCGTCATAGGCGATCGGCGGGATGCGCGCAGTGTCGTCGGTGGATTGTGTGGCGCGGTGCCAACGCTTGCCGGCGTAGTCGATCTGCGCCGCGCCCAGGTGGGGGTGCTGCATCACGAACTCCTGAAACGCCTGCTTGCTGGGCGGGTTCACCGTCTCGCAATACACGAACGCCTTCATCGCTTCCAGATCGCCGCCCACGGTGGTTACCTGCAGGAACGCATCGTCATCCAGATAGAAGCGGTGCAGCGAATACCCATCGCCCAGATTGACGTGGCCGTAGCATGGAATGCCCTGGTGACCGCCCGGCAGCTCGGCGGTCATGGCGTCCGGCGCCATGCGGTACAGCGTGGTATCGATCTCGACCTGCCCACCCACGCGCAGGCCCA
>NZ_JSZE01000183.1 GCF_000802365.1 Xanthomonas cannabis pv. cannabis | reverse complement strand
GTTGGCTGGTGGCTTGTTGAAAAGCTTTGTGGAAAAGCAAAGACATCGCGTCGCAGCTTGCTAGTCGCTGTTGAAATCCATGCAGGCCGACCAACTCGACTGGTCCTTGCCCGCCCACCGTCGCGGGACCCTTGGCGGCATGGATGCCGCCACGGAGCTACATGGATTTACTTGCAGCGTGTCTCGCGATGGTGGGCGGGCAAGGGCCCTGCAGAAAATTCGCAGATCATCCGCTCTGCGAATTTACTGCAACCTGCGCGTCGGGGCTGTTCGACTACATCGGCCAATCTGCTTGGCCAAGCGATCACCCAGGCTGCCTGCCGTCACTCATCACGGCGACGTCAATTCGACCGCCACCCCCCAAAACAAGACAGCGACGCGTGCTCTTAAGCGTCGCTGCCGGAACTGCCCTTGTCGCGTGATCCGATCAGAAATCGTAGCTCAACGTCACCCGGCCAGAGCGCGGTGCCTGGTAGGCCACCACCTGGTTCCATAGCGGATTGGTGGTGTTGTCGGGCAGCTGCGAGAACGGATAGATGTTCGTCGCGGTCTGCTCGTTGGTGATGTTGAACACGTCGAAGCGCAAGGCCAGCTTGCCGTCGGCAAAGGCCGGCTTGTAGGTCACGCCCATGTCGAGCTGGGCGATCCAGCCCAGGCGCCCCTGCGAGCCCGGAGGCGATGCCACGCCAGTGCCGGTTTCCGGGTTGTAGCAGTAGTGGTACGGACCGCCGGTGATGGCGCTACCGCCGTAGCCAGCCGGATCGCGGCCGCTGTATTCGGTGCCGTAGTAATTGCCCAGGCAGTTATGCGGCGCGCCGGAAATCAGGCTGAAATTGGCCGAGGCGCCCCATTGCGGGTTGAACTGGTAGAAGCCGAACAGCTTGAGCTGATGGCGATGATCGTTGGATTGATCGCCGTTGAAGTGCTCCATCAGCGCTGCATGGTCCCAGCTCTGCGTAGTCGAGACCGAGGCCTGGCCCTGATAGCTGCCGAGTGCGCCGCCGGTACGCCACAGGTCCGAACGCACCTGGCCTTCGGTGGTGCCGTAGCTATGCGACCACACGTAGTTGACCTTGGCGTACCACTGGCCGTCGAACGGACGTTCCAGGTTGAATTCCACGGCCGAATAGTTGCGCTTGAACTTCGGGAAGCCCGCCGCTTCGCGGCTGACCGACACCTCGTGGAACTGGCCATCGGTGCCGATCACGCCCCAGGTGTTGGTCTGGCCGGGATTGATCAGCGAGGCGCCTGCAACTTGCGAGAAGTCGATGGTCACGCCCTGCGCGGCGGCCGCGTTGATCAGCGCAGTGTTGGAGACGTCGTAGTTCTGGTCGTCGATACCGGCGTTGAGACGCCGGTGGGTGCCGCGCACGCCGAGCACCCAACCGCTTTCGAGCTGCTTGGTGAAACCCAGGATGACTTCGTCCTGGTTCTCGCCTTCGATGTCCTTGGCCACTGCGGTGCGCACATCGGCGATGCGGCCGAAGCGCGAATTGGCCGACACGGCCGAGCCGAGCTGCTGCGCCAACACCGGCGTGCCGTCGGCATTGATGCCGCTGTAGGTGAAATAGGTATCGGTGGTGGTAGCCGGTGTGAACAAGCTGACCGCCGACAGCGGCAGACCGAGGTAATAGCGGCCAACGTTACCGAACACCTTCAGGCTGGAATCGCCATTGACGTCCCAGCTGAAGCCCAAGCGCGGCGCCCACGCGTTATCCACTTCAATGTAGGGGTCGCCGAACGGGGTGTAGTTGGTGAACTCGTCCTTGCGCAGGCCGATGCTCAGCAACAGGTTGTCGGTGACCTGCCACTTGTCTTCGATGTAGTAGGCGCGTTGCTTGGCCTCGTAGGAATACAGGCTGGTGTTGATGTTGCGCACCACGTAGTAGCCGCTGGACCCGTTGACCGGATCGACCAGGCCTGGGCTTGGCGCGCCGATGCCGCCGGCTTCGTTGGCAGACTGGCTGACCAGCCCGCCGGTGGCCAACCCGTTGGGGTCGTTGGTCTGGCCGTAGGTCCAGGCAAAGCCCGGCCCGGACAGCACCGAGCCGACGTCGATGCCTTCGGACTTCTGGTTGTCGATACCGAAGTTGAGCGTGTGGTGGCCGAGGCGCCATTCCAGATTCAGGCGCTGATTGTCTTTCTTGTATTCGCGATCCGGCGAACTGACCGAGGTGACCAGCTGGTTGCCGATGCGTGGCGTGCCGCCGGTGTAGGCCGGATTCTGCAACGCCGCGCTATTGATCACCGGTCCCCCGGCCGCGTTGTAGTTGAACGGGGTCAGCTCGTCGGGTGTGCGCATCTTGCCGTACAGCGCGGTCACGGTGAGGTTGTCACCCAGGTAGCCGGTGTACTTGCCTGTGAACAGCGTGGGGCCGGTCTTCCAGGTGGATTCGTCGGTGAAATAGCTGCCACGCGTGCGGTTGACATAGTCGTAGCGATAAATCGAGCCGTTGGTCTCCGCCTCGTCGCTGGCACCGGTCACCTCGATCAGGTGGTTGTCGGTGATGTTCCAGTCCACCTTGGCGTACCAGCGCTTCTGCTTGTAGTCGTAGTCGGTCAGGCCGCCGGTGCGGCCGTTGTCGGTGTCGCGATTGGTTCCAACGCGCATGCCATCCGAATCCACCTGCTCTGCGGCCAGGAAGAAGAACAACTTGTCCTGGATGATCGGGCCACCGACGTAGGCGCTGTAAGTGGTCTGGTTGGCCTCGGCTTCGCTGGCCGGCTGGTACAGGCCATTGGCCGCACGCGCGTAGCGGTAGGCGGCGTTGTTGACGGTGCTGGCCTGGCTGTCCGGGCGCCAGTAGATGTCGCGCTGGTTGGCACGCAGGCCGTTCGGCTCCCAGATCACCGCCGCGCCGAACTTCCATTCGTTGGTGCCGCGCTTGCCGATCTGGTTGATCACACCGCCATTGGCGCGGCCGTACTGCGCGCCGTAGCCGCCGGTGAAGATTTCCTGCTGGTCGATGGCGCCGTACGGCAGGGTCAGGCCGCCGAGATTGTTGCTGATGGTGGTGGTGTTGAAACCGTTGAGGTAATACGCGTTTTCGCTGGCGGCCGAGCCGCCGAAGCTGGGCAGCGAGCCGCCGAGCGGGCCGTTGTCGAAACCGCCGCTGTTGACCACCACGCCCGGCGCCAGCAGCGCGATCGCTTCGGCGGTGCGGCCCAACGGCAGCTGCGCCAGCTGCTCGGCGGTGACCACGGTGCGGGTATCCACGCTGCTGACGTCGATGGTGGCCAGGCTGGCCGCGTTGACGGTGACGCTGTCCAGGGTCTGCACGCCGCTCCCTGCGGCGCTGGCGGCGAACGAGACGTCGGTGTTGGCGCCCACCGTGATGGCCACGTTCTCGCGGGTTTCCACTACCGCGCCGTCGCGCTTGACCGTCACCTTGTAGGTGCCCAACGGCAGGTTGCCGGCGGTGTACCGGCCACGCGCGTCCACCGGCACTTCGCGGCTGAGGCCACTGTTGTTTTCCACCACCACGCTGGTGCCGCTGCCCTGCCCCACGCTGCCGACGATGCTGCCGGTGGTCGACTGCGCGTGTGCACCGCCGATGGCCACCACCAGGGCCAACGCCAGCGCACGCTTCTGGATACTACGGTTCATGCTTTCTCCCCAAGTCTGGAACGGTCGGCAAGGCGACTGGATGAACGGGGCCAACGGCCACCGGAATCACACTTTCTGAACATCTGCAGCGGGGCGCCAATGACCGCATGCCATCAGCTCATGCCCAATCGCCCGATCCCCCTTGTGTCCGATCATAGGCAGCCGGGTTGCCCTACCCGCCGGCTCCGACGGGTAGGCGGGCCTCTGCCGGGTAGGCGCGCGAGGCCGCAGGCCTGACAATGGCGAACGCGATGCCCGCTGCCGGGCATCGATGCCCCCACTGGTATTCCTCAAGGATCTGCGCGCATGAACCACACCCGCTCCCACGCCCTGTTCGCCCAGGCGCAGACGCTGCTGCCCGGCGGCGTCAACTCACCCGTGCGGGCGTTCAAGTCGGTGGGCGGCGAGCCGTTCTTCGTGGCCCGTGCCGACGGCCCGTACCTGTACGACGTCGACGACAACCGCTATATCGACTACGTGGGCTCATGGGGTCCGATGATTGCCGGGCACAACCACCCGACGGTGCGCGAGGCGGTGCAACGCGCGATCCGCGACGGGCTGTCGTTCGGCGCGCCGTGCGCGGCGGAAGTGACGATGGCGCAGACCATCACCCGGCTGGTGCCCTCGTGCGAGATGGTGCGCATGGTCAACTCCGGCACCGAGGCCACGCTGTCGGCGGTGCGCCTGGCGCGCGGCGCCACCGGGCGTAACCGCATCATCAAGTTCGAAGGCTGCTACCACGGCCACGGCGACTCGTTCCTGGTCAAGGCCGGCAGCGGCATGCTGACCCTGGGCGTGCCCACCTCGCCGGGCGTGCCGGCCGGCTTGAGCGAGCTGACCGCCACGCTCAGCTTCAACGACTTCGAAGGCGCCACCGCATTGTTCGACGAGATCGGCGCCGACGTGGCGGCAGTGATCATCGAGCCGGTGGTGGGCAATGCCAACTGCATTCCGCCACTGGCGGGCTATCTGCAGCACCTGCGCACGTTGTGCACGCGGCATGGTGCGCTGCTGATCTTCGACGAAGTGATGACCGGCTTCCGCGTGGCGCTGGGTGGCGCGCAGGCGCTCTATGGCGTCACACCGGATCTGACCACCTTCGGCAAGATCATCGGCGGCGGCATGCCGGTGGGCGCGTACGGCGGCCGGCGCGAGCTGATGGAGCAGATCGCCCCGGCCGGGCCGATCTACCAGGCGGGCACCTTGTCGGGCAATCCGGTGGCCATGGCCGCCGGCCTGGCGATGCTGGAACTGGTGCAGGACCCGGGCTTCCACGCCCGCCTCAGCGAGGCGACCGCCGTGCTGTGCGAAGGCCTGGAAGATGCCGCGCGCGCGGCCGGCATTGCCGTCACCACCAACCAGGTGGGCGGCATGTTCGGGCTGTTCTTCAGCGACGAGATCGTGGAGAGCTACGCGCAGGCCACCGCCTGCGACACCACGACCTTCAACCGCTTCTTCCACGCGATGCTGCAGCGGGGCGTGTACCTGGCGCCGTCGGCGTACGAGGCCGGCTTCATGTCCAGCGCGCACGACGAGGCCGTGATCGAGGCCACGCTCGCCGCAGCACGCGAAGCGTTTGCAGACGTCGCACGCTGACGCGTCATTGGGTAAGACGGCGTCCGCGCCGCGCTTCGCCTTCAGCACGTGCCGAGGGCGCAGGTGCGGCGCTGAGACAGCCCGCCAAACCAGACGTCGGCAGCCGATAACGGCCGCCCCGATGGCGCCGGACGTGGATGCCGGCGCGGGCCCAGCGGGCCCCGGCATGTACCGCAGGGGCCGAAGTGAATGCGCACGCCGCGGACTGGGCGCGCCGGTCGGTGACGCCGGGTCAGACACACCTGTTCTGCGCACGCCGCTGGCGCGGGCAGACGCAACCACAACCCGATCCACCCGACGGCCCGCCTCGATCCTGGCGGCGATGGGGCGAAAACCGCTACACACTTTGCTTTTGTCGTGAGGCTGTCATACCTTTCTGAAAGGTGCTCAGGGACGGGCATGGGTGGGGACCCGCGAAGCAGCCGATCCGTCGTTGTCGCCGTCTCGGTGACCTGCGTGCCGTCGCCGCTGTTTCATCACGTTGTGCAGCGTGTCGAGCCGGCGCGCTGTTGACGCTTGCCACGGCCGCCCTCGCCTCATGCTCAAGCCTGTTGCGTTGCTCACTCCGCGCCCGTCACCGCCGCGCGACCCCGCTCTTCCCGATTGGCTGCTTGCCAGCAAGCTGGAGCCGCCTTCGCCGCACCCGGGCGCGGTGATGCGCGAGGCATTGCTGAGGGCACTGGATCAGGGCCAGATGCGTCCGTTGACCCTGCTGCTGGCCCCGCCCGGGTTCGGCAAGACCACGCTGCTGGCGCAATGGCATGCGCAGCTGCGCGCGCGTGATGCGGCGTCGGTGGCCTGGCTGTCGCTGGACGAAGCCGATGCCGATGCCGCGCGCTTTGTGGGTCATCTCGCCCTGGCGCTGCAGGGTGCAGGCGCCGATGCCGCGCTGTGCACCAGCGTGATGCACCACTGCGAGCAGGACCCGCGCGATGCGGTCGCGGTGCTGATTCGCGCCTTGCGCGCGACACCGCGGCGCGTCAGCGTGATCGTCGACGACTACGACCGGCTCGGCAGCGGCCTGGTCGATGAGCTGGTGCTGCGCCTGGTCGAACACAGCGGCGGGCGCCTGCACCTGTTGCTTGCCACCCGTCGCCTGCCGGCACTGCCGCTGGCGCGGCTGGAATTGCAGGCACAGCTCGGCCGCATCGGTAGCGCGCAACTGGCACTGGACACCGACGAAGCGCGCACGCTGCTGGGGCCGCAGGTCGCGGCGCCGGTGGTGGAGACCCTGCTGCATTACACCGAAGGTTGGCCGGTGGCGCTGCATCTGGCGCGGCTGTGGCTGGAGGGCGATGCACAACGTCAGCAGGAGGTGACCGCACGCTTCTCCGGGCGCAGCACGCAGATTGCCGCGTATCTGGCCGAGCAGGTGGTCAACGACCTGGATGCACCAACGCGCGACCTGCTGTTGCGTACCAGCCTGCTGGAACGCCTCAATGCCTCGCTGGCCGATGCGCTGCGCCAGCGCGACGACAGTGGCCGGCTGCTCGCCCGGCTGGAGCATTTCCACGGCCTGCTGGTGCCGCTGGATGGCGAAGGCGAATGGTTCCGCTATCACCCCTTGTTTGCCGACTTCCTGCAGCAATTGCTCGATCGCGAGCACCCTGGCCAGGCCGTCCAGCTGCATCAGCGTGCAGCCCGCTGGTTTGGCGACCATCAGCACCTGGCCGACGCGGTACGACACGCCGCGCATGGCCAGTGCGGCGATCTGGCGGCCAGCTACATCGCGCGCGCCGGCACCTGGCAGTTGCTGCTGACGCACGGCCTGCACGAGGTGCGTGCATTGCTGCGCCATTTCGACCACCGCACCATCCGCGAGACGCCGGCGCTCAACCTCACCCAGGCGCATCTGCACATCAAGCTGGGCGAGTTCAGCCATGCGCGCCTGTTGCTGGAACGCTTTCGCGATTTCCCGGCGGCCCTGCGCGAACCCCTGCAGCGCGACTACACCGTGGTGGTGGCCGTGCTGCGCGACCGCCTGGACGAAATCTGCGGAAACCCCCATGGCCTGACCCAGATCGCGGCACAGGCGCGCGCGCTGGACGAGGACGACCAGCTTGGCCGCGGCATGCTGCTCTGCATCTGCGCCACCACCGCCATCGCACAGGGGGCGTTTGCAGTGGCAGAACGCTACGCACTGGCGGCACGCGAGGCAATGCAGCGCGGCGGCAGTGATGCGGGCGCCGGCCAGGCGCTGCTGGCGCTGGGCCAGAGTTTTTTCTACCGCGGGCAGCTCGGCGACGCCGAGGCATGCTACCGGCAAGCGCTGCACGGGTGCGCGCGCACGCCACAGCCAGACCACCTGCTGGAGGCGGCCGGCCAGTGCCTGCTCGCGCAGCTGCATTACGAGCGTGGCCACCACGACGACGCGGCGGACCTGCTGCATCCGGCACTGGAAACGCTCGAGCAACACGATGCCGGCGTGGATGTGCTGGCAGCCGCGTACGACACCGCATTGGGACTGGAGCGCGTGCGCGACCATAGCGGACGCAGCGCCCTGGCGGTGCTCGACCATATCGAGCAGATCGCCCACGGGCGCAAGCTGATGCGGCTGTCCGAGCTGGCGTCGGCGTGGCGCTTAATGCTGCTGCTGGAACATCCCGGCAACGCGGCCATCGATGTGCTGATCGCACGCACCGGCGGCGAATCCTCGCTGGCACACACATTGCGCGCGGCGCACCGGTGGCGCGATCGCGCGGCGATGGGGTTCGCACTGGCACGCTGGCACCGCCTGGCCGGACGCAGCAGCGCAGCGCTGGTCATCCTCGGCCAGATCGAGCAGGCCTGCCTGAGCAACGACAACCTGTGCCATCTCGCGCGCACCCGCGCCCGCATCGCGCTGGTGCTGCAGCAACGCGGCGAACTGCTCGCCGCCCTGCCCTACCTGTACAGCGCCCTGGACCACGTGGCGCTGACACAGAGCTGGCAGGCGGTCGTCGAACTCGGCCTGCCCGCCAAGGCGATGCTGCGCTCGCTCCGGCAGCACGACCCGCACACCGTGGGCGGCACCACGCGTGCCTTGACCATCCAGGCCCTGCTCGAACGCCTCAGCGGCGACGACGATCCTTCCAGCGACGTGTTCAGCGAGCGCGAGCTGGAAGTGCTGGCACAGCTGGCGCGTGGCTATTCCAACAAGCAGATCGCCCGCCACCTGCACCTGTCGGAAAACACGGTCAAATTCCATCTCAAGAATCTGTACCGCAAGCTCGATGCACGCAGCCGCGAAGGCGCATTGGCGCAGGCGCTGCAACGCGGCGTGTTACGCGGCGGGGACGTCCAGCACGCAATGGACGCACCGCCACCGTGAGGGGCGTGCACGTCATGGCGCCTGCCTGGCGTGCCTCACATGGCGGGGAACGGCGCGTGACCACGTAGCGAGGCAGCAGCGTCGTTCACACGATGCCGGAGGCAGCCAACCGATGCACCGCGCCACAGGGACCGGCCCCGTGGCGCGCCGCGGTCATCCGAAGCTCAGCGTGCCCTTCATCATCGCCCAGTGCCCGGGAAACGAGCAGAAGAACGTGTACGCGCCGCCCTTGGTCAATGCGCTGGTGGGAAAGCTGACGGTGGTGCTGTCGCCGCCGCCGATGACCTTGGTATGCGCGATCACGCGCGCATCGGCCTTGGGCAGGTAGCTGTCGGCAATGGTCGAGCGCACGCCGGCGTTGGCAACCGCCTGGAAATCAGCGGACTTGGTCAGCACCCAGTTGTGGCCCATCACCGTGGCGGCCATCTTGCCGGAGTGCTTGAGCGTCAGGTTCACCTGGGTGCAGTCGGGCGCCAGCTTGATGGCGCTCTGGTCGAACTTCATCTGGTCGTTGCCGGTGATGGTCACCGCACATGTCCGGGCCCAGGCCGAAGGTGCCATCAGCACCAGGCCGAGCACGGCAATCGTCGAAAACAGCTTCAAGGCACACTCCTGCGATAAGAAATACGCGATGCATCCAACCCCACCGACGCTCGCGCTGCGCCGGCCTTGCCAGGGTACCGCCTGGCCGCGATCTACAGAACCTCGGCTGCAGCTCGCGTGCGCGTGCGCGCAGCGAGCACCCGCAGCGAGCAGATCCACCGGGGCACCACGTGTTGCAGATCGCGCCTGCCACCTCGCACACCATGCCAGCGCGCAATCCCTGCCTCAGGCGTAATGGAAACAGCCATGCAGTGACGCATGCGCCGCGACCTGCGGCACCGGCAAGGGGCCGCGCTTGCCGGCCATCACCTGCACGAATGCCTGCTTGAAGCGTGCCATCTCCGCCTCGGTACCCACGGTGATCCGCGACCACGTGGGCCACACCGGCCAGCTGCGGCCGATGAAGACCCCATGCGTTGCCATGTCGTCCTTGAAGCCTGCGGCCGGCCGCTTCACATCGACCATGAAGCAATTGCTTTCCGAGGCCGTGCAGGCATAGCCCTGCCGGACCAGGAAATCGATGACATCCTGCCGGGTGGCCGCGGTGCGTGCACGCCGCTGCGGCACCAGCGCCGGATCGCGCAGGCTGGCCAGGCCTGCGGCCGCTGCGGTCACCGGCAGGCTGTTGACGCTGTAGAACATCAGTTTGGCCAGCAGCTCCGGGCGTGCGGCCGCGTACCCCAAGCGGATGCCGGCCATGCCGTAGAGCTTGGAGAAGGTGCGCAGCACCACCACGTCCTCGCCGGCAGCGACCATGTCGACTACGCTGCGCGTGCTCTGTGCGAAGTGGATGTAGGCCTCGTCCACCACCAGCACGCTGCCCTTGGGCTTGTGCGCGAGCGCATAGTCCAGGTCCTTGCGCGCAGTGACCGAGCCAGTGGGATTGTTGGGGTTGCAGATGTAGATCACGCCTGCGTTGGGGTCGGCCGCGCACATGGCCTGCACGTCGTGCGAAAAATCCTTGCGCAACGGCACCTTGATCAGCCGCGCACCATTGCGGGTTGCCGCGCGCCAGCCCGATTCATAGGTCGGGTCGGCGGTGACCAACGCCGCACTCGGCGAAGTGAAGGCCAGCATCGTGTAGTCCAGCGGTTCGGTGGAGCCGGCGTAGGCCATCAAGTGGTCGACCGGCAGCGTGAGTTCCGCGGCCAGGGTGTTCATCAGTTCCATCTGCACATCGCGCAAATAACGCCCGCCCTGCGGTGCGATCTGCGCGATGGCCTTCACTGCGGCCGCCGACGGTCCGTCGGGGAATTCGTTGGAGCCGATCATCACCGGTGCCAGCGTGTTGGCCGCGGTCGGTGCAACGGCGACGGAACGTTCGGCGGCACTGGCCAGTAGCGGCACCGTGCCGGTACCCGCAGCACCGGCGAACAGGGCCGAGTCCCGCAGGAACATGCGGCGCGACATATCAGGTTTCATCACAACCTCCAGCAAGGCGCCGATACCGGCTCAGGGACGTACGGCGACCACTTCGATCTCCACGCGGTACAGCGGGTTGCCCAACGCCGCGATCTGGAACGCCGAGCGCGCCGGCAGGTTGGGCTGTTCCTTGGTCCCGAAGAACTGGCGATACCCTTCCATGAAACCGTTGAAATCCATCTTCCCGCCCAGCGCGGGGTCGCCGACCAGAAAGACCTGCATCTTCACCACATCGCCCATGCCCAACCCGATCGCGGCCAGCTGTTGCTTGATCTGGTTCAACACGCTCACCGTCTGCGCCTTGGTGTCGCCATATGCGGCAGCGGAGTCCTTGGGCGCGCTGGCATCCACCACGGCCGGCACCTTTCCGCTGACGTACACCGTGGCCTTGCCGGCGGGGATTTCCACCGCCGCGGCAATGGGGAAATCGCTGTTGGGAATCTTGTGTCGAACCACCTCTGCCGCGTCGGCGGCGGCAACACCCGCAGAACAGATGAGGGTGGCGATGAGGGCGCGTGCAATCGGACGGTACATGGCAACTCCTTGGCAGGGAAAGATCAATGGCGTAGCAGCTTCACGTCGTCGGCGGTGACACGTTCGCTGTGATCGTTGCCGAAATGCGTGCGCACATAGCTCACCACGTCGGCCACCTGGCGATCGTCGAGCATGTCACCGAAGCCGGGCATGCCGGCGTGGCCGTCGAGCACCATCATGGTCACATAGGGGCCAGCCGCCAGCTTGGGGTTGGCGGCAAGCGCGGGATACTCGCCCGCACCTTGCGCACCGTGCCCGGCCGGCATGTGGCAGCCCTGGCAGATGGCCTGGTACACCTCCTGTCCCGATGCCTTGGCAAAGCCCTGCTGCGGAAACAGCTGGGAGGCATCGGAACTTTGCGCCCGCGCATCGCGCAGACCCGGCGGCAACAGCAACGCGCCGATGAGCAGCGCGACGGCGGCGACCAGCGTGCGTGGCAACAGACTCATGCGCGGCCTCCTGTGGCAAGCACCCTGCGATGCAGACGGCCGACGACATCGTGCGCAGACAGGATCGCGCCCTCCTGCCAGGCCGGGATGTACGACACGTGCTCGCCGGCCAGCGCCAGGCGCCCGTCGATCTGGCACAGCGGTTCGTAATGCTCGGCGCGCGCCTGCTCGCTCCACATGCCGAAGCAGCCATGCGTGAACGGCACGCGGTGCCAACCAACGGCGATGCCGTTTTCGAATTCGCGCGGATACTGCGGATGCAGCTGCGTACCGTATTCCACTGCCTTGCGCACGCGCTGCTCCGGCGTCATCGAGGTGAATTGGTAGGCATCCAGCCCCCAGACATAGGCACCGAGCAATACGCCTTTGCCGGGGCTGTGATAGCCGGTGCTGGGGTAACTGATCAGGGTGATCGGCAGATCGGTGTAGCTGATGCCGCCGTAGATCGCTTCGTCCTCTTCCCAGAAACGGCGTTTGAATTGCAGCCCCACCTTCACCGATGCCGCGTACGGCACCTTGCCGATCGCGGTGGTCATCGCGTCGCTGGCGGTCACCGGAATGCGGCTGAGTACCGACAACGGAATCGTGCAGATGCACCACTCCGCGCTGGCGATACGTTCTTCGCCGCCGTGCGCCGCGTCCTGCCAGGACACGCGCACGCCGCTGCCGTCCTGGTCGATCCTGGTGACCTTGGCGTTGTAGGTGATGGCATCGCCGAGCTGACGCGCAAACGCCTTGCCGATCTGGTCCATGCCGCCCACCGGCTGGAACATGGTGGTCTGCATTTCGTAGTTGTTGCCGGCCGCCAGCGTGGTCCACAGGCGCGAGCGCAACACGTCCTGCACGCTGAAGGGATCGGAGAACTCCGGTTTGCCCGACAGACCGCCACCGGGATAACGCGCAAAGCCGCGCCGCTCGCTGCTGTCCTTGCCTTTGACGTAACCGAACTTCTGATCGAGCGCGCCCCAGGTGCGCAAGGATTCCAGCAACACTTCCTGGTCTTCGCGGCTCACGCTCTTGTCCAGGGCGTGTTGCTGCGTGCACTTGGCCAGCAACTCCGAGACATGGCCCTTGTAATCGGCATCGATGGCGCGAAAGCGCTGCGGCTTGCCACCGAAACCCTTCTGGCTGTGCAGCAATGCGTTGTAGTTGACCTGGTTGAACGCCTCCAGTGCCACCCCGAACTGCTTGCAGTAACTCAACACCGCTTTGTGATGATGCGGAATGCGCCACGGCCCCGGGTTGAGATACAGCCCGTCGTCGAACTGGCAGTGCTGGGCGGCACCGCCCAGCTCGGTGTAGCGGTCGCCGCCACGCAGGGTCCAGTTACGCCCGCCGGGCCGACCGTTGTATTCCAGCACCTGCACGCGGTAGCCGGCCTTGCGCAACTCGAAGGCGGCGCTCATACCGGCCAGCCCGGCGCCCAGGATCAGGACCGATGCGCCCTTGGGGTCGCCATCCAGCTGCAATGGCCCCTTGAAATTGGATTCGGCCGCCATGCCCAGGCTGCTCATCGCCTGATACATCAT
>NZ_JSZE01000182.1 GCF_000802365.1 Xanthomonas cannabis pv. cannabis | reverse complement strand
GCAAATCTGGGCGATGGGATCTTCCCGATGCAGTTGTTCGCCGCCGCGGGTGGCCGCTTCGGTGTGGGCTCCGATTCCAATGTGCTGATCGATGCCGCCGAGGAGCTGCGCCTGCTCGAATATGGCCAGCGGCTCAGCGTGCAGGCGCGCAACGTGCTGGCGCCCGCCGATGTGTCGAGCGGGCGCTGGTTGTACGAACAGGCCGGCAGGGGGGCGGCACAGGCACTGGGCAGTGTGGTGCACGGAATCCAGACAGGCGCCGCGGCCGATCTGGTGGAGCTGGAGACCTCGCACCCGGCCTTGCTCGCGCGTGACGACGACGCGCTGCTGGACAGCTGGGTGTTCGCCGCACGTGCGGGGGCGGTGCGCAGCGTCTGGCGCGCCGGGCGTGCGGTGGTGCGCGATGGTCGGCATATCGACCGCGCACGCATCGCTGCGCGGTTCGCACAGGTGTTGCGCACAGTGCTGGGCAACGGAGCCGATGCGCGCACAATGCAGGTCTGACCGGGAGACCTCCGCTTTGACCGCCACCCCCATCGCCGCGCCCGGCACCTTGCACCACCGCATCCGGCAGGATCTGGAGCAACGCATTCATAGCGGCGACTGGCCGCCCGGGCACCGCATCCCGCCCGAGCACGAACTGATGGCGCAGTACGGCTGCTCGCGTATGACCGTCAACAAGGTGCTCGGCCTGCTGGCCGACGCCGGCATGATCGAGCGTCGCCGCCGCACCGGCTCGTTCGTGGCGCGCCCGCATCCGCATCTGGAGCAGGTGGCGCTGTCGATCCCGGATATCGAAGTGGAGATGACCACCCGCGGACATCGCTACACGTTTTCGCTGTTGTCGCGGCGGCTGCGCAACGTGCGCCCGCGCGTGCCGCAGGAGCGCGCGCTGGGCAGCATCGGCAAGCTGCTCGCGCTGGACAGCCTGCATCTGGCCGATGGCAGCCCGTTTGCGCTGGAACAGCGGGTGATCGATGTCACCACCGTGCCCGAGGCCCTGGACCAGCCATTCACCACGCTCGCTCCCGGCAGCTGGCTGTTGCGCAACGTGCCATGGACGCGTGCCGAACACCGCATCAGCGCAGTCAGCGCCGATGCCGCGCAGGCACGCAGCCTGCAGGTGGACGAAGGCGCGGCCTGTCTGGTGATCGACCGCCACACCTGGCGTGGCGAGCAACCGGTGACCTATGTGCGCCAGCTGTTCCTGGGCGGCTCCTACGATCTGGTGGCGCGGTTTGCGCCGGGCATGCGCTGACGCTGTACAGGAGCCTCGCGCGCCCCTCCCGTGTAGGGCCTATCGCGTTGCAGAACGCAGTCGCTGCAACGCCGGTGTGCACGGCGGCTTCCAGAGCCCGGCTCCTGACCCAGTTGTCGTATCAATGGCGGGTCGCTGCACGCGCGATGACGGGAGGCGCGTCGCAGTCGCCCAGCTAAGCCCAGCGGGGATCAGTGTGAGATCGACTGGACTTGCGCGTGCCCACGTCCGGCGTCTCGATATATACCGGCGGGGTGGCAGACCATAGCGGTCCACCCGCATCAGATCGTGGTGCATTGTCGCCAGCGCACCGGCTCGTCCACGCCCGGTCGGGGGTTGAGCTGCACGCGCACCGTGCGCAGATAGGGGTAACGCTGCAGTTCGCGGCAGATCAGCGGCCATGCCGTGCTGTCGTCCACCGCACGATCCACCGCAAGCGTCGCCTGGGTGATCCAGATCCCGCGCACCAGGCCCGGCGTCTGCGCCAATGCCCTGGACACCTCGCGCCGATAGCTTTGCAGGGTCTCGGCATCCGGCTCAGCGCTGGTTGCCGTCGCGGCGCCGACTGGCGCTGCCGGCGCTGCGGGCTGTGCAGCGTTCATGGCGGCCGCAGCGGGAGGGCTCGGCGGCGTTGCGCTTACCCGCGAAGCCGCAGCGGGCGGTGCCGGGTGTGGCTCGAGCGGGCGCAGTGCCTGCACCGCCACCAGGGCAAGCGTGACCAGGGCGGCACCGGCAATGACGCTGTGGCGGAGCGCGCGCCGCCGCGCCAGGGTCACCACGCGGGTCTCCACATCGCCCGGCAGATAGCGTTTGAGCAAGGGCCACAGGCGCGTGCCGTCCAGCACTTCGATGGATTGCTTGTCTGCCGCAGCCAGGCCTTCGCGCTCCATGCGGCCTTCGGTCACCATCACCCCGCCGCCAGCGCCGGCCAGCCGTGCCATCGCCCCGAGTTCGTTCACCGCAGCCACGCCGATGCGATAGCCGCGGCCGTGCTTGCAGGCCACCAGGCGGGTGCCGTGATCGGTCTGCATCATGAAATCGGCGGTGGGCAGGCCATCCTGCGGCAGCTGGGTCGGTTGCCAGCCGCGTTGGTCCTGCAGCACCCGCAGCACCACCGCGGAAAAGTCGCGCCAGTGCAGGGCAGCCAGGGCACGGATGCCTTCGTCGGCTTCGTTGGCGCGACGCCGCACCAGCCAGAAGTAAGCGCACACCGCCAACCAGAGCAGCAGTGCAGCCACAAGCGCCAGGATCCAGGAAGGCATAAGCATCAAGCGAAGGGATGGCGCGTATTACGAGTCGATGTGCCTAGAAGAATCCTTCGTACCGGATTCGTCAATGGATCGCGGGCGGCGATGTCACGAGCCGTGACCCAGGCAACGAAAGACCCGCCAGTCCGAAGCCGTGAGGGGAGGGGAGCAAACGGACTTCGTGATACAGGACTGGCGGGTCGTTCCCGATTGTCTGTAAAACCATGCTGCTTTGCAACACGGTGACGGGGCGGCTATCGCATGGCCCCGGTGCGGTCCGGGGCGACCTGGCTGCGCAGGACGGCAACTGTCGACGGGCGCCGGTGCGACGCCCTGCATCCCGTGCACCAAGCCGACCCCTTCCCGCAGTTCACTCCCCGTCGAAAGCCGCCGTATTGCCGGTCTGCGAGGTGCCGGCGGTGGTGCCTGCACTGGTCGTCTCGCTGCTGGCAGCCTGCGCGGCCTGATTGGCCGTGCGGTTGGCCCGCTTGGTCGCGGCGGTATTGGCCCGCACCTGTGCCTTCAGCGATTCCACTTCACGCCGAAGTGTTTCCAGCTCTTCCTGCTCGGGGATGTTGAGCGTGCGCAGCACGCCCTTGACGCGCTCGTCGAAGGCCTTGCCCAACTTGTCCCAGCCGCGCACTGCGGTATCGCGTGCCTGCTCGAACTGGGTTTCCACTTCTTCGCGCAGCTCGTCCACGCCTTCGGCCGCCTTGCGCTGGCCGGTGCGCTCGTAGGCAGCGCCCTCGCGCACCAGCGAGTCGAACAATTTGCCGCCTTCGCTCTGCACGCGGCCCAGCGCGCCGAGTCCCGCCAGCCACACGGTCTGCGCCGATTCGCCGAGCCGGCGCGAGATCTGCTCTGCCTGGGCCTGGAAGCCCGACGCCGTGTGGTCGCGATTGCCGTTCTGGTCGTATCCGGTCGTCATGGAATGCTCCTGTCGGTTGCCAAAGTGACGTTGCGTTCACCCTAGTGCCGGTCCTGCATCGGGCAGGTGAAGCGCCACCCGATCAGGCCTGGCCCAAGCATCCGCCCATCGCATGCGGGGCGGGTGACTTGGCGCTGAAGCGGCAAACCTGCGCGCAGCGCTGGCTCAGGCGAGTTTTTCTGCCAGCAGGCGGCGGATTTCCGATTCCACCATCGGCTGCACGGCCGACAGCAGGAAGCCGAGCTCGGCCGTCACGTGTACCTGCTGCGGCAGCAAGGTGATCGCGCCATCCACACCCGCACGGGCGATGCGCAAGGTGTCGCCTTCCCAATGCGAGGCGACGCCGTAGCGATCGGTCAGCTTGCGCGCCGCCTCGTCGATCGCCGCGCGGGCCTGGGCCGGCGGCAGGGAATGGTCGTGGCGGATATCGATGCTGGACATGAGCTGCCTGGGTGAGACGAAAGTAGGCGCGCATTGTGCGCATGCGCGCGTCCGGCTCCAAGTGCGGCCGCTCGCGCCGCGCTCCAGGCGGCATCGTGGAGACATTTGCGTCGGTGCCGATGCGCGCATTTCCAGCGCGTAGGCCTCGTTGCACAACAGCCTGACGCCGCTCTCCGGCGGTGTGCAGAGTGCCGGGTTGGCCGCTGCTGGCGGCAAACCTGCTAGGCTGCGGCGGGTGCGCGACCTGCAAGTTCATTTCACCCACCGGCAGCAGCCGGATCATTCCCTCACGCCCGGCGTCCACCGGATCGTCCGTCATGCCTCCGGCAGCGTGCGGGTGGTCGCCGATGCGCAGGGTGCGCTGCTGTTGGCGCAGTTCTGCCTGGACCAGCGTGGCCTGTGGCTGCAGGTGGCCAATGGCATCCGCGGCATCCACGTCAACGGACGCCCGGTGCGGCGCATGGCCTTGCTGCGTCCCGGCGATGCGGTCTACGCCGACGGTGTGGAGATGCTGTTGCGCAGCGCGCCGTCGAGCGCGCCGGCCAACGATGCGCCGGAGGACAATGCCGGCCTGAGCGAAGTTTGCCTGCTGCTGCGCGGGCTGGGCGGGCGCCACCACGGACGCAGCTTCACCCTGGACCGCTCACGCCTGGTCGGCAGCGACCCGGCGTCGGACATCGTCATCGATGACCCGGCGTTCGCCGCCCAGCACGCGCGCCTGGAACGCCATGGCGACCGCGTGCTGATGCGCGACCTGGGGTCGGAAGAGGGCAGCTGGATCAATGGCGTGCAGGTGCGCGATGGTTGGTTGCAGGCCGGCGACCAGGTCGTGTTCGATGC
>NZ_JSZE01000181.1 GCF_000802365.1 Xanthomonas cannabis pv. cannabis | reverse complement strand
GGTGTGGCTGGCTGCCGCCCGGCCGCATTGCACTGCGTCCCCGAGGGCCTGGCATCGGCGGTGGGTTCGACAAGCGTCCTCATGCCGCGCACCCCACCGGAAACAGCGCGCTGCGCGGCAGCAAGCGGCAGCCGTCGCCGGATTTCGCCAAGACCTGCGGTGCGCTGCCGGCGTATTCGCGCCAGTTCACCGCGGTGTCGTCGGGCAGCAGCAGCTCGCCGTCTGCGCGCAGCCCGTGGCTCCGTTCCCAGCGCTGCAGCAATGTCACCACCCTGTGCGCCTGTTCGGGTGTGGCAATGGACCACAACAGATCCAGATCCGACTGCGCATGCACATACGCAAGCCCGGTGAGGGCCTGCCAGGCAACGCTGCCGAACACGCGCGGCTGCAGGCCGCCGGCATTGGCCTGCGTCAGCAGGGCCCGCAGTGCAGGCTGCACCACAATGGGGGCGGTAGCGATCACGGCATCCAGCGCCATTGGTGCGGTGCTGCGCGCGATGTCGTCCATCCCGGCGATTAATGCCAGGCGCTGTTTACCTTCGTCCGGCGGCAACGGCACGCCGAGCCGCACGTGGCCGGGTGCCTGGCTGCCATCCCCACGCGCCACCACGGCCGGCAGGCCCGCAGCAAACCACTGCTGCAGCCGTGGCTGCGCACCCGGTGTCAGCGCTTGCCAGCGCGCGCCGGGGCGCAACCACACCAGTGCGTGGCGGCGGGGCATGCTCACGCCTCGCCTGCGGCCACGGCGGCGGCGACATCGCGCGCCAGGGTACGCCCGCCGCGCTGCGCGCCGAGTGCGCGGCGCTGGTCGCCGTCGGTGGGCGCGGCCAATGCGTCGAGTAATGCTTTTGCCAGATCGCCGTCCCACAGCGATTCCACCGCACCCATGCGCACGTAGTTTTCAACGCCCGGCGCGAACACCGGCGAGCTCTTGCTCAACGCCTGCAAGGTGTCTACCGATTGCTTGGTCACACGCGCCATCGCACGTAGATCCATCACCCGCACCTGCGCGTCCGGCAGCGCGTGGATGTGGTCGGCCATCAGCCCGAACGACAGAAACCCGCCGCTGACCGCTTCGCCGTAGACCAGGGTCACCAGCTGCGCGCCGCGCCTGCGCGCCAGATCCAGCGCGCGTGCCAGATGCGCAAAATAGCCATTGATGCCGAGCAGTTCGTCGCGGCGTGCGAGTCGTTGCCCGGCCGTGTCGGCCAGCATCACGATGGGGCGTTGCGGATGCGCGCGGGTGCTGGCGAGTACGGTCGCCGCCAATGCCAGCGCATGGTCCACGCCGACTTCCAGCGTGTTGGCGGTGCCGATCACGGTGACCTCGCCGACCGCGGTGGTCGCGCTGCCAGTGAGCACGTCGGCGTTGCGGGCGATGGCGTGGCCGAGCGGGAACAGCTGGTCCAGCAATTGGCTCAGTTCCATGGCGTGCTCCGGTCGGCGGTGGCGGCAAGGAAGGCATCGGTGTCCAGCAGCGGCAGGCGCTGCGCGTCGACGATGCCCTGGCGTTGCCAGATCTCCAGGCCATCGCGGCAGTCGCCATAGCTATCGATGCGCGCGGCCAGCTGGTGATGCGCGTGCTCCAGGGCCTGCAAGCCGGCATCGCCGCCGTCGGGTTCTGCGAGTGTGTCGAGCGTGGTGAGCGCCGCATCGGCAAACGCCGCGATGCGGTCGGCCACCAGGGTCTGCGCGTCGCCCAGCAGGTAGCGGTGCTTGCCACCGGTCACGCGCCACACCAGGGCACGGTCGCGCGCGTCGAACTCTTCCACCCCGCGCACGGTTTCGATCACATCCGGGCCGGACAACGACAGCCGGCCCTCTTCGGACATGATCACCGCGCTGCAGCAGCGCGCCACGATGCCCATGCCGCCGAAGGCGCCGTTGCCGCTGCCGATCAAGGCCAGCACCGGCACGCCGGCAGCGCGCGCGTTCAGGGTGGCGCGCATGATTTCGGAAATGGCGATCAGGCCGGCGTTGGCTTCATGCAGGCGCACGCCACCGGTGTCGAGCAGCAACAGCACCGCAGCCGGTTGCGTGGCTGCGGCGCGTTCGAGCAGGCCGGTGAGCTTGGCACCGTGCACCTCGCCGACGCCGCCGCCCATGAAAGCGCCCTGTTGTGCGGCGATCAGCACGGTACGGCCACGCAGCGTGCCTTCGCCGACAACGATGCCGTCGTCGAACGCGCCGGGCGTATCCAGCTGGGCCAGATGCGGGCTGATCAGGCGGCGACGTGGACCGACGAATTCGCGGAAGCTGCCGGCATCCAGCAACCCGTCGATCCGCTCGCGCGCATCGGCTTCGTAGTAGCTGCGCTCGGCCATGGGAATGGTGGTGCTCATACACATCCCCCGACGACATGCGTAGGAGCGCACCTGGGCGCGACCGGGGCAATACCGGGAACGCCCGTCGCGCCCGGGTGCGCTCCTGCGGTGAGGTGGATGGGGTGGCTCATGCGTCGGCTCCTTGCAGCACGTCGATGGCCTGTTCCAGGCGCAGGCTTACCACTGCAGGCGTGGCGCCCACATCGTTGATGCTGATGCGCACATCGCGCAGTGGATGCCGCGCGGCGAAATCGTCCAGCACCGCCTGCCAGACCGCGCCGAAGCCGCGTGCGGCGGTGAGGATCTCGATCTCCATCGCGCCGTCGAGCGGTACGCGCTCGACCAGCACTTCCAGGTTGCCGGAGGCGACCACGCCGACCAGTGCGTGATCCACGCCAACACGTGCGCCGTGCTGGCCGTCAAAGCGATATCGCAGGGTTTCCATGCTGAGCCCTTACCAATTGCGAAAACGTTTCGGCGGGTCGTACAACCCGCCGGACCAGCGCACCAGATCCTTGACCGTGCGCGCAGCGAGCAGGTCGCGCGTGGCATCGCGCGGACGAATGCCCAGATCTTCCGGCCGCTTGATGACGCCACGATCGCGCAGGTTTTCCACCACGCGCTTGTCGCGTCCCAGGCCCACAGCGGTGTAGCCGGACACGCCACGGATCGCCTGCTCGCGTTCTTCCGGCGTGCGGCATAACAACAGGTTGGCAATGCCTTCTTCGGTCAACACATGGCTGACGTCATCGCCATAGATCATCACAGGCGGCAGCGGCATGTTGGCGCGCTCGGCCAGTTCCCAGGCATCCAGCCTGTCGACGAAGGCCGGCGCCATGTGCTCGCGGAAGGTTTCCACCATCTGCACCACCAGCTTGCGTCCGCGTGGCATCTCGCCCGGTTTTGCCGCTTCGCGCCCGGCCTTGAGCCAGGCGGCGCTGGCATGCCGGCGGCCACGCGCATCCGAGCCCATGTTGGGCGCACCGCCGAAGCCGGCGATGCGGTCGCGCGTGGCGGTGGAGCTGTTGCCCTGCAGATCGATCTGCAGGGTGGAGCCGATGAACATGTCGCAGGCGTACATGCCTGCGGTCTGCGACAGCGCGCGGTTGGAGCGCATGCTGCCGTCGGCGCCGGTAAAAAACACATCCGGGCGCGCGGCGATGTAGTTTTCCATGCCCAGCTCGGAGCCGAACGAATGCACCGAGTGCACGAAGCCCGATTCGATCGCCGGGATCAACGCCGGGTGCGGATTGAGCGCCCAATGCCGGCAGATCTTGCCCTTCAGCCCCAGCGATTCGGCGTAGGTGGGCAGCAACAATTCGATAGCTGCAGTATCGAAACCGATGCCGTGATTGAGCCGGTCCACGCCGTATTCGGCGTAGATGCCCTTGATGGCCATCATCGCCATCAATACCTGGATCTCGGAAATCTGCGCCGGGTCGCGGGTGAACAGCGGCTCGATGTAATTGGGCTTGGGCGCCTGGGTGACGAAGTCCACCCAATCGGCCGGGATGTCCACGCGCGGCAAGGTGTCGAGAATCTCGTTGACCTGCGCAATGACGATGCCGCCCTTGAATGCAGTGGCTTCCACGATCACCGGCGTGTCTTCGGTATTGGGCCCGGTGTAGAGATTGCCGTGGCGGTCGGCCGCCTGCGCGGTGACCAGCGCGATACGCGGCGTCAGGTCGATGAAGTAGCGGCCGAACAATTCCAGATAGGTGTGGATGGCGCCGATTTCGATGCGGCCCTCGCTGACCAGCCCGGCCAGGCGCGCGGCCTGCGGGCCAGAAAACGAAAAATCCAGGCGCTTGGCGATACCACGCTCGAACACATCCAGGTGTGCCGCCAGTGAGAGCACCGATTGCACCATGTGCAGGTCGTGCACGCGCGCAGGGTCTACCTCGGTCAGGCAGCGCGCCAGGAAATCGGCCTGCTTCTGGTTGTTGCCTTCCAGGCACACACGGTCGCCGGGCTCGATGACCGCCTCCAGCAGCGCCACCACATCGTCGGCGGCCACCACGCGCCCCTGTGGCGCCAGTGCAGCGGCGCGCTGCAGGCGCTGACGCCGGCTCTCAGCCTGGGTGTCCCACTGTCGACTCATGCTGCTACCTCACCGGGCCGAGCCCGTCATGCCGAAGTAATTACATCGTAATTATGGAGATAGGCACTGTCCAGCTGCGTTGCAGCATCTGCGCTTGCGGCCGATGGCCGGTCATCGACCCGACAGCGAGGCACTTGCCTGCAGGCAAGCTTCGATATATCGTTTCGGCATCCTTCGATATATCGAATAAGACCGAGCTTGCGCCAATCCGGCTCTCCAGATGATCTCGATCCGTCTCCGCCCGCCGCACGTGGC
>NZ_JSZE01000180.1 GCF_000802365.1 Xanthomonas cannabis pv. cannabis | reverse complement strand
CGCTGGAAGTGCAAGGCGACAAGGTCGGCGTGTCGGCAGTGGCCGAAACCAACACCTTGCTGGTGCGCTCCACCCCGCAGGCATGGACGTCCATCCGCGATGTCATCGAGAAACTCGACGTGATGCCGATGCAGGTGCATATCGAGGCACAGGTGGCTGAGGTGAATTTGACGGGTGCGCTGCAGTACGGTGTGAACTGGTATTTCGAGAATGCAGTGAGCGTGCCAGTGACATCCGGTGGGCCTGGCCTGCCACCCGCTGTAGGACGCGGCATCTGGGGCGATATTGCAGGTACCGTCACCAACGGCGGCGTGGGCTGGACGTTTCTCGGCAAGAATGCTGCAGCAGTCATCAGTGCCCTGGATACGGTCACCAATTTGCGACTGCTGCAGACACCGTCAGTCTTTGTGCGAAACAATGCCGAAGCGACGCTCAATGTTGGCTCACGCATTCCGATCAATTCCACGTCGATCAATACTGGCCTGGGCAGCGACAGTAGTTTCTCGTCGGTGCAATACATCGATACCGGTGTGATCCTGAAGGTGCGCCCACGCGTCACCAAGGACGGCATGGTGTTCCTGGATATCGTGCAGGAAATCAGCACCCCGGGCGCACGGCCTCAAGCGTGTACGGCAGCAGCCACAACCACCGTCAACAGCGCTGCTTGCAATGTCGATATCAATACGCGTCGTGTCAAAACCGAGGCGGCAGTGCAAAGTGGTGACACCATGATGCTGGCCGGCCTGATCGACGACAGTACGACCGATATCAGCGCTGGCGTGCCATTTCTCAGCAAGTTGCCGGTTGTCGGCGCCCTGTTTGGTCAGAAAAATAAAGATACCAACCGCCGTGAAGTCATCGTCTTGATCACTCCCACGATCGTGCGCAACCCGCAGGAAGCGCGCAATCTCACCGACGAGTACGGCCAGAAGTTCAAGGCCATGGAGCCGCTGAAACCCAGCCAGAAGCCGCAATGAGTGCAGCACTGCCCGTCGTGCTGGTGCCGGTTGGCACCGACGACGAGGCGCTGGACGCGTGCCTGGGTGCACTGGATGCGGCCACACCCGCAGATACACGGGTGTGGCTGGCCGACGATGCGCAGGCCGGCCCGCGCGGGCGTGCGGTGATCGAACACTGGTTGGCACGCACTCGATTGCAGGCCCATCACACCCGTCGCCAACGCATGCTCGGCGAGGTGGCGCATCTGGATGAAATGCTCAGCGCCTGCGGCGACGCCGATGTGGTGGTGTTGGGCGTGGATGCCTGCCCATTTCCGGGCTGGTTGAGCCAGTTGAGCGCGTGCTTTGCGCGCGATGCGGCGATCGCCACGGCCACGCCATGGAGCAACGTGGGCGAAGCCTGCAGTTGGCCGCGGCTGGGCGAACTCAACCCGTTGCCGGATGCGCCGGAACGGTTGGCCGCTGCCTGTGCGGCCATGCCGCCGTTGCACCCGGAGCTGCCTTCGGCGGTCGGCCACGCGGTGCTGTTGCGCGGCACCGCGCGACGCAAGGCCGGCGGCCTGGATGCCAGCAGCTACGGCTCGTGGTACGCCGCGCTGGTGGACCTCAGCCTACGCATGGGCGGGCTGGGCTGGCGTAACGTGTTGTGCGACACAGCCTTCGTCGCCTCGCCGCACGAAGGCCGCCCGGCCGATGGCGACATGGATGCCCTGGCCACCCGCTGGCCAGCCTGGCACGCCCGCCTGGCCAACTTCCTCATGCACGACCCGCTGCGTGCGCAACGCGAACAACTGAGTCGGCTGCTGGCCGAACTGCCGCCCCCCGATCCGCAACGCATGCTGTTCGACGCCTAGCCGCCCGCAAAACAACGCCTTCCACGCATGCCGGCGGTGGCGCAGCGACGTCGCGATGACGGACAAGACGTCGCGATCACGCAAGAAGATGCAAGGGCAAAATCATCGCGCAGTGGTCAGCGCACGCAGCTGCTGCCCGGTACAGCACACAGCACAGCGACCCGCATCTGCGCCGCTCGCCGCCTGGTGTCAGCTGCACGACCATAATCACCAAGACACACGCAACACTGCCGATAGCAGCGCATGCTTTTCCCGATTCCCGATTCCCGATTCCCGATTCCCGATTCCCGAATCCCGAATCCCGAATCCCGGCGCTAAAGCGCATCCCGCGTCGGCGCATCGGTCCGCACCACCACCTCCAGCGCGTCGTGACGCCAGGATTCGATATCCAGTTCCACCGCGCGGCCGTCCTCGGCAAAGCTGGTCCGCTGCAGGCGGAAGCAGGGCGTGCCGGTGGTGGACTGCAGCAGCATCGCCTGGGTGGCATCCAGGCCGGCCGGATGCATCGACACCTGCGCGCGGCTCAGGAACAACCCCAGCTTCTGGTTGAACACGCTCGATAGCGAGCCGGCCAGATCATGTTCCAGCAGGCCCGGCGCCCACGCTGCAAGCACCACATTGGTTTCCAGCAGCACCGCGCGGCGGTCGATCCAGCGCCGGCGCTGCAGCACGAAGACATCCTCGTAAGGCGACGCCAGACGCAGTGCGGCGGCGAAGGCGGCGCCGGCCGGTTGCCGGGTCGCACTGAGCAGCTCGGTGCGCGGCTTTCGCCCTTGCGCGGCCACGTACTGCATGAAGCCGGCAATGCTGGTGGGGTCGTAACGCACGCGTGGCGCGCTGACGAACCAACCGCGGCGGTTTTCGCGGTAGATGCGTCCCTGCGCTTCCAGTTGCTGCAGGGCCTCACGCAAGGTGATGCGGGTGCAGCCGAACCGCTCGGCGAGTTCGCGCTCCACCGGCAGGCGCTGGTCAGGGCCCCATTCGCCGGCAGCGATCTGCGCGGAGATGATCTCGGTGATGGCGTGCTGGCGCGAGGCGCTCATGCGGCGTGCCGCCCGGCAAGGAGTTGACGCATCGGTAAGGCAACAGGCTGAAAGTCGTGCATGCGCCGATGGTAATGAAGAACGCGCCAGCAAACCGCGCCGGACTCAGCGCAGCGCCGCCGGATTGCGGTTCTGTTGGGGTTTCCAGCTGCGCCACCCGTAGACCGCCAGCGCCACGAAGCCGGCGTAGAGCAGGGCAGTGGGGTACAGGCCCTTGCTGACGAAGACGCCGACATACACGCAGTCCAGCACGATCCACAACACCCAGTTGGCAATGCGCTTGCGCGCGGCCCACACGCTGGCGACCAGGCTGAAACTGGCCAGCGCCGCGTCCAGCCAGGGCAGTGCGGCGTCGGTGCGGTGATGCATGTACGCGCCCAACCCCGCAGCGAACGCAGCACCGATGCCCAGCGAGATCCACAGTTCCTGCTGCGGCATCGGCAACGGGCGGATGCGCGTGTCCGTGGCATTGCCGCGCTGCCACTGCCACCAGCCATACAGCTGCGTCAGCACGTACACGCCCTGCAGCAGCATGTCCGAGTACAGCTTCCACTGGAAGAACAGCCACGCGTACAAGCTCACCGCCACGATGCCCACCGGCCAGCACCAGCGGATGCGTCGCGCGGTCAGCCACACGCCCAGCAGGTTGATCACGACAGCGATGGATTCGAGCAACGACATGCAATGCCTGATGGAGAGCGGAGAGCGGAGAGCGGGGGCACGGGTGCGACCCGTGCAAAATCGTGTTGCAGTCGCAAGTGGATGCTGCGCGACTCCGAGCCTGTATGCGATGGAAACCCAACAGCGTCCTCACCGCCGAGCTCCTGCCTCAAGAGCGGCTGACACAACCTGGCGCCCGCCCGAATGGCGGCCGCGCAGGAGTGCTGTCAGTTGCTCTCAGCTGCCGCCATCAGCCAGTGCCTGAAACACGCCCAAGCCCACGTGATTTCGCGTCAACGTCCTTCTCCCGCTTGCGGGGGAAGGTGCCCGAAGGGCGGATGGGGGAGACAGCAGACCTCAAAAATCCACCTGCACGGTCAGCCGCGCCGTACGCGGTGCGCCCGGGAACAGATACGCATCGCCCTGGTATTCGCCGGAATCGCGCCAGTAGCGCTTGTCGAACACGTTGTCCACGTTCACCCGCCACGTCGTCGCCAGAGTGCCCAACGTCGTGGCGTAGCGCGCGCCCAGATTGGCCACCGTGTAGGCGGGCACGCTGGCACTGCCAAGGCGGTCGGCGAACTTGCGCCCGCTGTATTGCACGCCGGCCAGCAGCGCCAGCCCATCGACGCCAGGCACGCTGTAGTCGGCCTGCACGCTGGCGCGCAGCTTGGGCACGTTGATGGCCTGATGGCCCTCATACGCTGCAATGTCGGTGTCTTCTGCGCGGGCGCGGATGGTCGCGATGCTGGCGAACAGGCGCAGCTGCTCGGTCGCCGCGCCATCGGCCGACAGCTCCAGGCCGCGGTTATGCAGCCGGCCCTGCTGCACGAACAGCAGGCTACCGTCGGCTTGCGGCTGGGTGAACTGGTAGGCCTGGCGGATGTCGAACAGCGCCGCGCCCAGGCGCAGGCCCTGCAGGTCGATCTTGGCGCCGGTTTCCAGCTGATACGCACTGGTGGGCGGCAGGATCTCGTCGGCATTGTCGGCAAACCACGGCGCGGTGCCGCCGGCGGCCAGGCTCTTGGCGTAGCTGGCATACAGCGACACGTTCTGCCGCGGTTTGAACAACAGCGCCGCCTGCGGCAACACCGCGTCCTTGCGGGTGCGGCGTTCCAACAGCCCGTCGCGATCGAACGCGCGTTCGTCCAGCCGCACGGCGCGCGCGCCCAACGACAGCTCCCACTGCTCACCCAGGCCGATGCGGTCGGCCAGCACCAGCGCGCGCTGGCGGCTGTCCAGGCGGCGTTGCCTGGGGTCCAGCGCTACGTCGGTCTGCGCGAAGACCTCCGGGTCGCGGTCGATGCTGCCGCTGCCGACGAATTCGTTG